>JAQTOP010000029.1 GCA_028713285.1 Terrimicrobiaceae bacterium | reverse complement strand
CGATGATTTATTGGGAGAGCGAGATTCGGCGCATCGCCCGCGTGGCCTTCGAGGCGGCGCGCGCGCGCGACGGACGCGTGACGTCGATCGACAAGGCGAACGTGCTGCAAAACGGCATCCTCTGGCGGCGCATCGTCACCGAGACCGCGGGCGATTATCCCGACCTGACGCTCAACCACCTCTACGTGGACAACGCCGCGATGCAGCTCGTGAAAAACCCGAAGCAGTTCGACGTGATCGTTGCGGAAAACATGTTCGGCGACATTCTCAGCGACGAGCTCGCGATGATCACCGGATCGCTCGGCATGCTGCCCAGCGCCAGTCTCGGCGAGAGCATGGGCGCGATCGGGGGAAGCGGCGGCGCGCGCCGGTTCGGCATGTATGAGCCGAGCGGCGGCACCGCTCCCGACATCGCGGGCAAGGGCATCGCGAATCCCATTGCGCAAATTCTCTCCGCCGCCATGCTGCTCCGCTATTCGCTCGGATGCGACGATGCCGCGGATGCCATCGACGCCGCCGTGCGCAAGGTCATCGCCGATGGATTGCGCACGGCGGACATCTGGACCGATGGGGGAACAAAAGTCGATACGGCCGGCATGGGCGGGGCCATCGTCGAGGCAATCCAGAGCGGAGATTGACGATTGGGTTCGCGGAGCCGCCTTATTCCCTTGACGCAGAGAATTTCCGCTTCCTACTGTCGCGGACAGTTTTTCCAGCAGCGGAGCGTGCGCCGGGCGATTTTGTGCGCAGACCTTTAATCATCGACCTAACCCACTTTCAGACAGATGTTTGACAAAATTCTTGGATTTTTATCGCACGACATTGGCATTGATCTCGGCACGGCAAACACACTGGTTTTTGTAAAAGACCACGGAATCGTTTTACGCGAGCCATCGGTCGTCGCCGTTCACGCCGGTACGAATAAAGTCCTCGCGGTCGGGGACGAGGCGAAGCGCATGCTCGGCCGCACGCCGGGAAACATTGTCGCCATCCGCCCGCTCAAGGATGGCGTGATCGCCGATTTCGAAGTCACCGAAGCGATGCTTCGCCATTTCATCAGCAAGGTGCATAGCCGCAGCCGCATGCGCCGGCCCCGCGTCGTCATCGCCGTGCCGAGCGGCATCACCGAGGTCGAAAAGCGCGCCGTGCGCGAGAGCGCGATTCACGCCGGGGCGCGCGAGGTCCATCTCATCGAGGAACCGATGGCGGCGGCGATCGGCGTGGGCCTGCCGGTGCAGGATGCCGCCGGCAACATGATCATCGACATCGGCGGCGGCACGACGGAGGTCGCGTTGATCTCGCTCTCGGGCATCGTTTTCAGCCGCAGCGTGCGCGTCGCGGGGGACGAACTCGACGAGGCCATCGCGCAATACATGAAGCGCGCCTACAATCTGATGATCGGCGAACGCACCGCCGAGGAGATCAAGATCAAGATCGGCTCGGCTTACAAACTCGAGAAGGAGGTGAGCATGGAGGTGAAGGGCCGCGATCTCGTCGCCGGACTGCCGAAGACAATCACCATCACCTCGCAGGAAGTGCGCGAGGCCCTTATGGAGCCCATTTCCACCATCGTCGATTCCGTGCGCATCACGCTCGAACGCTGCCCTCCGGAGCTTTCCGCCGACCTGGTGGATCGCGGCCTCGTGCTCGCGGGCGGCGGCGCATTGCTGCGTGGCCTCGACCGCCTGCTGGCCGAGGAAACCGGCCTGCCCGTCCACGTCGCCGAGGATCCGCTCAGCGCGGTCGCCGAGGGCACGGGCAAGGCGCTGCAGGAAATCAATTTGTTGCGTCGTGTCTCATCGATGGATCGCCAGCATCAGGCCCCGGCGCTCTAGCGACATCCACGCGGGGTTTTGCGCAGCCGGGGGCCGCCCGGCTTTCGCACCATGAAGAAAGTCAACATCCTTCTCACGGTGATCGTGACGCTGCTGGCGATCTTCCTCGCCCTGCTGGGCACCGGCACCGCGCAGAAAGTCCAGCGCAGCGTGATCTCGTTGTTCGCGCCCTTCCTGCGCACGGGCACGGCCGTACGGCAGGGAATCGGCGCGATGGGCAAGGGGCTCAAGTCGCTCGACCAGCTCGAGGAGGACAACCGCCGGCTCGTGCGCGAGAACCGGGATCTGCGCGCGACGAACCTCATCCTTCGCGACATGGAGACCGAAAACAACAAGCTCCGATCCGCGATGGACTACCGCGAGCGATCCATCTTCCGCCTCGTTCCGGCGCAGGTGATCACCCGCGACGCCTCGACCTGGTGGAATACCGTCACGATCAATCGCGGCTTCGAGGACGGCGTCGATGACGGGCTCCAGGGCGGCCCTCCCATGACGGTGATCACCGACGGCGGCCTTGTCGGAAAGGTGATGACCGCCGGCAAGAACGACGCAAAGGTCGTGTTGATCACGGACGAGAATTGCAAGGTGGGCGCCTACGTCGAGGGCACGCACGAGAAGGGCATCGTATGCGGTGTGCGCGTGCAGGACACCGGCGAGCCCGAGCTGCAGATGAATTTTTTGACTAAAAACGCGAACCTCCAACCCGGACAAAAAGTTTACACGCAGGGCGTGGGAGCGGTATTTCCCTCCGGGTTGCTCATCGGAACGGTGAAGAGTTTCAAGCCCCGGGAACTGGATGGCCAGGCCATCCTCACGCCTGCGGTGGATTTTCCCACGCTGGCCGATGTCTTCGTGATCGTGAGCAAGAAATGAAGGACGCGCTTCTGACGCTTGCGCTGGCGGTGGCGATCTTCCTGGGCTTCGTCGCGCAGGAATTCATTCCCCCGATCGAGATCGCGAAGGGCGCGCGGGTCCTGCTGGCGCCGGTGTTTTTCTGCTTCGGCGCCTGCACGCTGCCATTTCCCGCAATGCTCGCGCTCGCGCTTCTCACCGGCTTTCTGAGCGACTTCACGGCCCTGCAAATCGTGCATCGCTCCGTCGAGGCTTCCGATCTCGATACGTTGCAATCCCTGGCGGGCGCGGTTGAATTGTCGGCGGGCTGGTCTATTCTCTTTTTCGTGGCGTTTGGTTTGATTTGCCAGGGACTGCGTCCCCTGGTGCTCCGTGGACATTGGTGGCTGCCGCCGCTGATGAGTGCCGTGACGACCATCGCCTATCTCGCGCTGCAGTTCGCGATGCTTACGATGCGCCGCTTTGATACGGGAGGGCTGTTTTGGAGTGATGCCGTGATGTGGCGCATCCTCGCGCCGGGTGCGATCGCGCTGGTGCTCACGCTGGCGCTCGTGCTGGCATCTGCGCTCGGCGCGAATCACTGGATTGACGAACGCCGGTCCGTGCGGGACTTCTGATGATGAGAAAGGGCACGCCCACATTCCGCATCATCTTTATCGCCTCGCTCGTCGTGGCGTGTCTTGGCATCCTGGTTGCAAGGCTTTGGTGGGTGCAGGTGGTCTGCGCCGATTACTACCTCAAGAAGGTCAAGGGAGGATCGCGCGTGACGGTGCGCCTGCCGGCGGTGCGCGGTGAGATCAAGGATCGCAACGGCCTGCCGCTCGTCGAGAATCGCGCCAGCTTCGAGGTCGATTTCTACCTCCCCGACATCGTTCGCGCCTACAAGAAGGATCACGCGCGCACCCCGCTGCGCGAAGCGAAATACCGCAAGCGCGACCGTTACGGGAATCTTAGCGAGGTTCCCGAGGTGGACATCCCGGAGATCGTCAACGAAACGATCATCTCCCGGCTCCAAAAGCTCCAGCTCGAGCAGGACTACAACGCCGAACAGCTCCAGACCCACTATCGAAACGAGGAACTCATCCCTTACACCTACCGGCAGGATCTCGATTTCGACACGATGGCCCGGCTGCTCGAGAACAATCTCGGCCTGCCGGGGCTGAAGGCCGAGGTGAAGCCGGTGCGCTATTATCCTTACGGCTCGCTCGCGGCGCACATTCTCGGCTACGTCGGGGCGCCGCGCGACATCGACAAGCAGCGGCAGGAGGAGGCGGCTGAGGGCAGGGATTACAATTTCTTCCAGCCCGACATGGAGGGCAAGGCGCAGATCGAGAAGGCGATGGACAAGTATCTGCGGGGCGAAGCGGGGGTGCGGACCCTCCAGCGCGACGCGAAGAACCAGATTCTGGAAAACGACGCGCAGCTTGTGCCGCCGAAGGCGGGGGCCGACGTCTATTTGACGATAGACGCCCGCCTGCAATACATCGTCGAAGACACGCTGCGCGTCGCGGGCCGCGCGGCCTGCGTGATCGTCGATGTCAACAATGGCGACATCCTCGCGATGGCGTCGGTCCCTTCGTTCGATCCGAACAAGTTCGTGCCCGCCATCGAGGCGAAGGATTGGGTGAAACTCACGTCCGACGAAACCTCGCCGCTGCTCAACCGCGCGATCAATGCCTACGTTCCGGGCTCGACCTACAAGACCATCACCGCGCTGGCGGGTTTGCGCGCCGGCGTGGGCGGCAACCACTACAACTGCTCCGGCGGCGTGAGCTACGGCAACACGTTCATGAAGTGCTGGATCTTCGGCAAGGGCGCGCACGGCACCCTCGATCTCGAAGGCGGCATCAAGAATTCCTGCAACTCCTTCTTCTTCCAATACGGCAACGCGGCCGGCATCGACCAGATCGACACCGTCGGCCACATGCTCGGCCTCGGCCAGCTCACCGGCGTTCCGCTCTCGGGCGAGAATCCCGGCATCCTCGACGGCCCCGAGCATTTGCGCGAGGTGAATCCGCAGGACAAATGGCGTCCCGGCCTTACGGCAAACGTCTCCATCGGACAGGGCAGCGTGCTCGCCTCGCCCTTGCAGATGGCGATGGTGGCGGCGACCATCGCCAACGGCGGCACGTGCTACTATCCCCGCCTCGTGGACAAGGTGGTCGGGCCCGACGGCAAGATCATCGAGCAGGAGCCTGCGAAAGTTCGGTCGAACCTCATCACCGATGGCGGCATGACAGCCGAGCAGATCCAGCACGTCCGTCACGGCATGTGGCGCGTCGTCAACGAGGAAGGCGGCACGGCTCGCAAGGCCCGCCTCAAGGACATCGGAGTCTGCGGCAAAACGGGTACCGCGCAGAATTGGCGCATCGATTCGAAGGGCCAAAAAACCCAGGACAACAACACGCTCTTCATCGCCTTCGCCCCCTACGACAAGCCGAAGTATGCGATCTGCGTGCTCATCCAGGGCGGCAAATCCGGCGGCGGCGTGCCGGCGCCCGTCGCCGCGAAGATTCTCGACGAGGCGTTCGCGCTCGACAAGGGCGCGTTGAACGTCCAGGTTGCCGCGCTCGAACCGGCGGCCGGAAACTTCAAGTTCATCGAGTCCATCGATTTCGACCGCGAGATTCCCGCCGCCGCGACGGCCGACCAGGAGACGGTCGATACGGTGGCCTCCGCCTCAGCCAATGTGAGCGACGTATCCCACGCCGAGGCCCCAAGCATCCGCGAGGAACCCGACAGCCAGGGCCGCGTCGAGAAACCCAAGCCGAAAAAACGCGGCCTCTTTGACTTTTTCAACTTTGGCGGAGGAAAGAAAAAACCGAAACCCGAGCGCACAAACAACGCGCCGGGCTTCAACCTTTTCCATCGCTGAGGATGAAACCATCCATCACCTTAACTTTGCCCGGCCGCCAGGCCACGGGCACACCATTGAATGATCGAAACTGTGAAACGCATTTTGGGATTGGGCCGCAAGCCCACTGGAACGAAATTGATTGTGAGCTGCGAGAAGCTCGAGAAGCGCGTCGCGCTGCTCGAGAATAACCGGCTCGAAGAATACACCATCGAGCGCGAGACCGACCGCAATATCGTCGGCGGAATCTACAAGGGCAAAGTCCGCAACATCGAGCACGGGCTCAAGGCGATGTTCGTGGACATCGGCTTCGAGAAAAACGCCTTCCTCCACTTCTGGGACGCCATTCCCGCCGCGCTCGACAGCGGCATCGAGGCCGTGGCCCGCGAGGGCAAGGGCGGCGGCAGGAAGCCGCAGAAAAAAATCACCGCCAAGGACATCCCGACGATCTACCCGGTCGGATCGGACGTCATCGTGCAGGTCAGCAAGGGGCCGATCAGCAACAAGGGCCCCCGCATCACGACGAATATCAGCATGCCGGGCCGCTACCTCGTGCTGATGCCCTTCAACGACCAGTGCGGCATCTCGCGCAAGATCGACGAACCCAAGGAGCGCGACCGCCTGCGCAAGATCCTTCGCGAGCTGGAGCTCCCCGACGGCATGGGCGTCATCATGCGCACAGCCGGCCAGGGGCAGCGCGCCCGCTACTTCGTGCGCGATCTGGGGCTGCTGCTCGACCAGTGGGCGGAAATTGAAAAGGGCATGGAGGAGAAGAAGGCGCCCGTGGAGCTCTTCCGCGAACCCGACCTCATCGACCGCTCGGTGCGCGACTTCCTCACCGACGAAGTGGACGAAGTGCTCGTCGATGACCTCCATTCCTTCGAGCGCATGCAGGTGCTCGTCGAGAATATCTCGAAGCGCGCGAAGAAGCGCGTGCATCACTACGGCGGCGCGCAGCCGATCTTCGATTTTTTCGGCGTCCAGCCGCAGATCGAATCCGCATTCCACCGCCAGGTCTGGCTGCCCTGCGGCGGCTACATCGTCATCGACGAGACTGAGGCCATGATCGCCATCGACGTGAACACCGGCCGCAACAAAGGCGGCAAGGACATGGAGAAAACCATCCTTACCACGAACCTCGAAGCCGCGGACGAGATCTCCCGCCAGCTCCGCCTGCGCAACATCGGCGGCCTCATCGTCGGAGACTTCATCGACATGAAGAGCCGCAAGGACCAGCAGGCCGTCTTCCAACGGGTGAAGGACCGCCTCAAGCGCGACAAGGCCCGCACTCACGTGCTGCCCATCTCCGCGCTCGGGCTCATGGAAATGACCCGCCAGCGCGCGCAGGAAAGCCTCGCAAGCACGCAGTTCGTCCTCTGCCCGCATTGCAATGGCCGCGGCCGCGTCAAGAGTCCCATGACGATGAGCGTGGAACTTCAGCGCACCCTGCACTCGGTGATGAAGAGGCACTCGGCCGACGTCCACGAGATCAAGATCGCCGTCCACCCCGACCTGCTCGCCCGGCTGCGCGAGGAAGACGAAGATCTCCTCATCGACATCGAGCGCCGCTACGCCGGCCGGCTGACGTTCCGAGCCGATCCGACGTTCCATCACGAGCATTTCGTGATTACGAATGCCGTCACCGGCGCGGAACTGAAGCCATAGGCCCACCGGCGCTCGCCGACGCGAAAACTTCCGCGCAGCTACCGGCGCGGGAGCGCCGGCAGGCCCTTCACGGGCACGCCGGGCAGGATGCCATTGCGCGCAAACCAGCCCTGCGGCACCTCGATGGCGTAGGCAATCGTGTCGAACCGGCTGTTCGCAGGCCGTTCGTCGCGAGGCTGTAGATCGTAAATCTCGAGGATCATTCCGGTGGGATTGAGATAGGCGACCGAAAGCGGGATCGTGGTATTCCGCATCCAGAAGGCGACATGCTCCGGCGCATCGAGCACGAAGAGCATCGCCTCGCCGTCGGCCATCGACTTGCGAAACATCATTCCCTGCTCGCGTTCAGTCTCATCATCCGCCACCTCGGCCGAGAGCGTCTTCCCCGAGACCGTCAACGGGATGGTCGGAAGCTTCTGTTGAGGCTGATCTACGGACGCAGCCAGGCCATTGCCGGCGAGCGCCACTAGCAGAACAGCGAATGGGAACCATCGATTTTGCACGGGAGCTACAATAGCGTGAACGACTTGCGGCGGCGAGGGAGATGCGTGGGTTTCACGCGTGTCGCTTTGGATCGCGGCCGGTTGCCGCCACTCTCCGGACAGGGCGCCTGTGCCGAAGCGGCTCTAAGCGGCAGGCTGGCGTCGCCGCACCCACGCCACCATCGCCATCCCGCCGAGGAGCAGCAACGCCACGATGCCGGGCTCGGGCACCGCGGAGAGCACGCGCAGATTTCCGGTTCCCGTGAGGTAATCGTGCAGATTGGATGCGCTGTAGTCGCCGGGGGCGATGGGTGTGCCGTTGATCGTGAGGCTGTTCACGCTCTCGAACAGAGAGCTGCTGAAATTGAGGTCGAGCGAACTCGGACCCGCCGAATTCACGATGAAGACGTTCGAGAGGTCGTCGATGGCGGCATTCGAATCCAGCCGCAACACGGCGGGGATGGCGCTCTCGGCAGCGACGGTTACGTCTCCCAGCCCAAGCGAGCCGGCGCTGGCCACTTCGAGCGTGCCCGCGAGGATCTGCGTGCCGTCGCCGTAGGAATTGACCGCCGTCAGCGTCAATTTTCCCGCGCCGGCTTTGATCAACGTATTCGCCGCTGTGCCGGAGGTGATGGCTGTGGAGATCGTGACGTTGTTCAGCACGGTGAGGCGTTTGGCGGTGCTTCCGAAGAACCCGAAGCTGGCGAACTCCATATCGCCGCCGCTGAGTGTCACGCTTCCGCCCAGACTCACCGGCGCGGAGATGGCATTTGCGCCCGTGAAATTCCCCGACGCGCTCAGCGTGCCGGCATTGAGGAAGAGCGTGCTCGTGCCGAGCGCACTGGCCGAGCCAAGAGCCACCGTCGGTCCGACGGAGCCCGCGCCCTTGCTCATCGTGATGCCGAAACCGTAGGCGGAATTGTCTCCACCGAGAGTGACCGTGCCGTCGCCGGAGAAAGTCGTGCGCGCGGTGCTGGTGAGCGGAGCGGAAACGGTGAGATGGCTGCCGCTCTGGAGATTGATGCTGGAAAAAGCGGCCGACGGGCCGGCGAAGATCACGGGACCGCTGGAGGTGACGGTGAGCGCCCCGGCATCCACCGCCCCGTCGAGCTGCAGGCCGGTGTTCCCATCAAGAGTGCCGGAGCCCGTGAGCGTGCGGCCCGCGCCAAGTGTGACCGCGCTGCCGGTCTTCGCGCGCAAGGTGCCTCCGTTGAGCGCGACGCCGTTGGCCGCCGCACCCAGAGCCGCATCGGCGGCGATCTGGAGGGTGCCGGAATTGATCGTTACGGTTCCGGTGAAAATATTCGCTCCTTCGAGGGCGAGCAGGCCGGTCCCATTTTTTGCCAGGCCGGAGGAGCCGGCGAGGACGGCGCTGATCGTGGCGTCGGTTCCGTCCACGGCGATGGCATTGCCCCCCGCGTCGCTGGAGAGTGTGAGCGGGTTGGCGGCTGTTCCGGCGACGGTGTATCCGCTGCTCGCGAACTTGATGCCGATTGTCGTGACGGGTGTGCCGAGTGTGACGGTGCCCGAGCCGGTCGCGAAGACAGCCGTCTTGGTGGAATCCCACGCTCCGCCGCTCCAGTCGGCGCCGCCTGTGGCATTCCACGTGCCGCTGCCGCCGATCCATGTGAGGGTCGGTTGATTGAGCGTCACGTTGAATGTGAGCTGCGGGCGGTTGGCCGTGGTGCTGTTCGTCGAGCCGGCCCAGGTCGAGGCGCCCGTGGCGTCCGTCGGAGCGACGACGAGGCGGAGCTTCGAGCCGGCCGAGTTGAGCTGGCTGAGGAAGTAAATCTGCGCGTCGCTGCTGAGAGAGAGCGAATACGTGTCCACCGTGCCGGAGCCGGTGTTTCCCGAGTTGGTCGAAAAGTTGCCGGTCCCGAGCAGGAACGGTGTCGCGCCCAACTGGGTGCCAAGGCCTTGGGGTGCAAAGGCGCTATTGTAAATGAGCGGGCTCGAGCCGTCGTTGGCGATGCTCGTTGTCGTGTCCGTGACGAGATAAAACGCCAGGGCTCCGCTCGCCACGGTAAATGCGGAGTTCGCCTCGGTGAGCGACAGAGAGAGATTCGAGACGGCCGTGGCCGCAAAGGCGAGGTTGAAGGAATTGACGTTGAAATCCAGCACGCCATAGGAGGCGAATGTGTTGTTGTTCGAGCCTTCGACGTTGAGGAAATTCGTGCCACTGGTTCCCGTGCGCGGCCCGGCAACCTGCACGGTGGCGCTCAGCGCCGCGGAAGCGCTCACGGTATCGGCGAGCGCGGAAGTCAGCAAAGGCGCGGCGCCCAGAACGCACGCGAATCGCAAGAGCATTTTATTCATAAAGGCAGAAAGGTTTCTGCCAGCATGAAGCAGGTTCAGTTCCAGCCTATCGCGCGGTGGTGACGTTTTTGAAACGAATCCTTCCCCCCAGCGGACAAGCCGCACCCGCCGCCAAGCTAATTGACGATCAGGTCTCCGCCCCGCTCCGAATCCAGCAGGCTCCAGGGAGTCGCCCGCACGTTCAGCAGGGCGCCGTTTTGTGTCGGATACTTGCTCGCCCAGTCGGCTTCCGGACTCGATTTTCCCGTCCAATTGAAAGTCTGAATCGTCCGCTCGCCCCGGTCCAGTTGGACGCTGGCGGCCACGGGTTCGCCGAAGCGGGCCACGGCGTTCGGGCTGAGATACATCACCGCCTGGGACTTGCCCGATGGGACATTGATGTAGGTGGCGCCTCCGGTGAGCACGTTGCGCGATTTCGCGCTGCCGCCGAGTTCCGCCAGCACGGTGTAGTTGAACGAGAGGCCGTCGGCCCAGGTGCCGCGGTTGTTGATCGTGCAGGTGAGTTTGGTCCAGGGCCGCTGCGTTCCGGGCAGGGTGGCCCGCTCGACCTGGAAACTTTCGATTTGAATCGGTGGCGTCTGCGCGAGGCTCGCGGCGATTGACAGTGCGGTGCAAGCCGTGGCGAGCAGGCTGCATAGGAAAGCTTTCATGGAATGTAGGTTCTTAAGACGCGAGGTTTGAGTTGTTGAGTGCCGTCCGCCTGTTTTTCGTAGCGAAGCTCGACGTCGGCGGCGAGCGTGACATGGGAGAGCGTGCGCCCATTGTCCCGCGCCTCGCCGGCCGAATAGACGGTGAATTTCTGCGAATGGGCGGTGAGCGCCGGATACATCTGGCCGACGAATCTCTCCCGATCCGAGTCATTGGCCAGATCGTTCTTGAATCCCGGTTCGGAGAAAATGGCTGCCGGCTCGACGAAGGGCCGCCGCGCGCTCGCGAGCACCTGATCGATCACCCTGGCAGGTGAAGCGACGTCCCCCACATCCTGGAGCAGGGCGCGAAGCGTCGTGCGGTTGCCCGTGTTTCCATTGATCTGGCCATAGACCTCGCGCTGGCCTGCGGCATTGAGGTGGCGCGGCGGGGTGCCGATGTCGATGTAATCGAGCAGCAGCCAGTCGGCGTGGTCGAGATCGCTGTCCTTGAAGCGTTCCGGATCGTTGAAAAGCGTGAGCGTCTGCCATGGGGCCCCGGCGTGAATGAATCCGAGTTCGGCGCAGGACAGCATCGCGGGCGCGGGCGCCTCCCCGTAAAACTGGGCATCCTTCCCGCCGGACGGGCTGGGGCGATAGCCGATGTTTGATTTTGTCGGGTCGATGGCGGCGGGGAAGTGATTTATGAGGCCAGTTTGGTTGAACAGCCATTTGTTGGTCATTACGTCCATTCCCTGGAGTGGATCTTTTCGGTTGTTGAGCGGCGTGTGGTAAATGTCCGCATTTCCAGCTGGCAGCACGCCCTTCGCCCCCGTGTCGCTGGAGGTAGCGGGCAGGATGGTGCTGGCCAGCACCCACTCGGCATGCGTGGAATCGGGCTTTTGAAAATTCAGCCGGGGATCTCCAAGGTAGTGCCAATCGCTGAAGGCGCTGTAGCCGGGCTGGCCAAGTTTGACGAGTGCCGTCGATGGAGTGAAGTTCCTTGGCTGACGCGGCAGGGCGCTCAGCGCTCCAAGATCCTGCACCAGGCAGCGCTGGTTCTGTCGGACGGGATCCTTGTAAATGAGGCGCAGCACCTCGATCTTCGACGCGAGGTTGGTGAAGGTCACCGCCATCGGGTTGCCGCACGAGAAGTAGCCGTTGGCCATGTCCAGCTGGCTGCCCGACCAGCCGCGGGGGAAAAGGATGTAGCTCCGGGGGGCAAATTCCCTGGTTCGGTATTCCCCTCGGAAATTCGATTCCTGCGCGAGCCAGCCGTGCAGGAAGTAGCCCTGCGGATCGCTGGACCTCTCGCTCATCACGCGCGGTCCGCGGCCGCCGCTCGCGGAGCCCGCAAGGCCAACCTGCATTTCGACCTGGTAATAGGTCGAGGAGCCGCTGCCCATCTTCGCTGTTGCGGACCACGGGTAGGCCATCCCCGTCCAGCCGAGCACGCGGGTGGAAGCGCTATTGAAGATGAATCCCTGCCCGACGTAGGTGATGTAGGGATGCCCGCGGATTCCCCCGCCCGGATCGAGCCTGGCCTCGACCCCGAGCACGGTGGGAGGGGCGGGCTGTGCGGGCAGCACGAAGTCCTCGAGGCTCGGGTGCTGCCCGGAGACGCTGCCGCTGCTCGGGGCGGGGCCGGGGTCGCCGTCGCTCGTGGGAATAATGTCGCTGTCAATGTAGTCGAGCAGGTTGGCGACGAATTGCCGGGCCTGCGTGTGCGTTCCGTTCGCATCCGTCGCGGGAAGGATGCGCGTGACGATTTCGAGGTTTCCGTAGCCCCATGGGTTTTTGGTCTCCGGCGGGTGCGTGCCGTCCTCGTTGAGCAGTTGCTTGACAAGTTCAAAACGCGGCTTCGTTGGGCCCTGGTCCACCGGGAGACCGGGGTAGGCGACGGACTCGATCGGGATCGGTTTGCCGTCCCCGTCGAACTCCTCGCCCGGCTCTTCGAATGGGTCGCCGTCGATGTAGCACTTCAGGCGTTGCAAATTCAGACGCGGCTTGCCCTCGGGGGTGAGCAATGCAGCCGGCACATCGATGGTGAAATCCCGCTCCGACGCCCCGGGCGAGGGCACGGCGACCTGATTGATGCTCGCCGCGGTCAAAAGCGGAATGCGGTCCTTCGCGTCGGTGAAATATTGATACGCTCGCAAAGGCGTCGATTGCCCCGGGGAAAAAACGGTGCCGTCGGAGGCCACGAGCGGCACCTCGGCGAGGGTCTGCAGCGCATCGCGTTTCGAGCCGGATTCCGTATGGGTGTGCGGGTTTTTGATCCCCGAGTGCATTCGGGCATCCTGCTTGCTGCCGGCGGCATCCACCCAAAATCCGTAGCGCGCCACTTCGCGGCCCTTCGCGTCGTTGAGCGGCCGCCATGCCACCGTGCGCTGCGTGCGCTTTGTCGCCTGCGGCGTGAGGTCCAGCTTGAACGAGTTCGTGCTCGCGCCTGCCTCGCCGGGCACGCTCGCCAGGGCAATTTCCTTGCGCACCGTGGTCTTTCCTGGATTGAGAGTAAGAAGTGCAAGGCGTTCGTCGATGGTGTCCGGATTCTCGGTCGCGACAACGAAATGGAACTGCGAATCGCCGGCGCCATTTTCCAGCCGGCGCATCGCATCCGCCAGACCGGCGCGCGCCGCCGATTCGGCAAGATAGCGATTCAAGTAACCACGCGCAGCCTGCCGCTCCATGGTCATGCTCTGGAGAAAGGCGACGGCGACAATCGTGAGCACGACGATGACGAGCAGCGTCGAAATGAGCGCCGAGCCCCGGGCTGGCCATCCTGCCGGCTGGGACGATTTCTCCGGGCGCATGGTGCTCGTCGCTTCGGGAATGCCCGGTTGTCGGAGGCACCGCGCTAGCGGGTGTCACGCAAGTTCCTTACATCAATGGGTAGGGCGGTTTCGCCAAAACCGCCGTCCACGGACGGCTCGGCGAGCCGTCCCTCCCTTCCCGGACGCAAATTTCCGTGCTGATCGCCATTTGATTTCTGCAAGGAACTTCTGCGACAGGATCCTAGCGGGTGTCCTCGATCACCCGGCCGAGATCGCCATCGGCATCGGCGGCGAGGAAGAGGGCGCTGACCGGAGATTCCGCGCCGGTTGTGTAGAGGATGCAGTCGTAGGCGGTTGGTTTTTCCGGAGTGAAATTGTTTCGCATGGCTGCCTCGATGATGGCTGCAATCTATTGGCGTGATTCGTCGGCGCGGTAGCCAAACCCGCCATTCGTCTGCGCGGCGAGGTAGAGGACGTGGATGGGGGATGTCGCGCCAGTTGCGTAGTAGATGCAATAGTAGGTGATCGGCTTTTCCGGCTTGAAGAGATCGAGTTCCGCTGTGGCCGGGTCACCACTCGCCAGCCGAAATAGGGAAAGAACCCGAGTCTCAAGCGGTCCGATAGGCCACGGATCGAGCTCGGCGGTTTTGCCGGAAGCGAGGTCCACATCTTTGGACTGGTCGCCGGATTTCGCCGTGATGCGAAGGGGGCCGCGCATGTCTGTATTTACGAGGATGAGTTTGCACGGCAACGGCGGCTCGCCGGGCTGCGGTTGCCGTGGGCGTGGTGAGACGGGTCGGGTGTCGGCGACCAAGGGTAATGCAATGGGCACCTGCCTGTCGGCCACGCCAGTGGGATTGCCGCCTACGAGGATGAGTGTCGTGCGGGAACGCGGAGCGACCTGGAAGTCGGTGGTGAGCAAATGTCCGGCTCCGTGCCGCGGAACGATCTCGATGCGGTGCGCACCGGGCGTGATGGCCGTAAATTCCGCGATATCGCCAGACATGGTGTTCGACACCGCGATCTTGCCGTCGAGGAGGATGCGAGCTTCACCGCGGTAGGCCAGAAGGTTGACGTAGCGAATGGCCTCGGTGAGTTCGGAGGCAGGTGCGGTCTCCGCTGGAACGGCGGGCTCTCCGGTCGAGGCCGGCGGCTCCTGGGCCTGGACGCCAAGGCTGAGGAGGACGGCGAGTGCGAGTGTGAGGAATGCGCTAATAATCGACGACACGCTGGAGCTTCGGATGGAGTTTGACGGGATCATTGGGGTCAGCAGGGTCATAGACGGGGTTCAAGTCGTAGGTGAAGCACTGGTAAACGGTGGAGATGGGCACGGGAGCGGCGGTGCTTCCGGCGGGTGCGTTGCGCAGCACCTGCCCGACTGCATAAATGCGATAGCGATAGGAGCGGAAGGTTGTCTGCTCGGCGAGTGCGGCAAAGGGGGCCTGCCGCTCGGAGTTCCTGGATTTAAGCACGGTGGTGGTGCTCACATTGTCGCCGAAGGTGATCGAGTTGAGTTTTGGATTCTTGGTGAAATGTCCGGCGGTATTGCCGGCGAAGAGCGATTTCGAACGGATGTTGAGAGGAATGGATGCCGGTGGAGAGGAGCCGGAGAGACTTTCTTTCGGAATCCCCAGGAGCGTGAGGTCGGCAGCGTTGCGGAAGGGAAGACACTTTTTCCAATCGCTGCCCGAGAGGCGCTGGCGGATGGCATCCTGAAAAGCTTTCAGAGCTTGAAGCTGGTAGGCGGTGCCGGTTGCGTCCTTCACGGTGTGTCCGGCGAGAGAGCCGAGATACGTTGAGAGCGGGCTGAGCGAGGGGCCGGAGCTGGCACCGGGGCGTGGGGTATTGAGATTGAGGGGCCGGAGCACCTGATAGTCGGAGGCGCTGCGAGTCGTGAAGATGTCGAGAAGAACAGAATCGGCGAGGCGCAAATACTTCTCATAGGCGGATGTCCAGTGTGAGACTGCAGCGGCGGCGGGATTGGCCGGGTTGCCTGTCTGAAGGTTGTCGAAAAAGTCGTCGAATTGACCGACGGTGAGCGTTTTGCCGCCGCGGGAGATCCTATTGCCGCTTGGTGTGTCCGAGCCACTAATACGTCCCCCTGTTGTCTTGGTTGCGACTTTAACGTCGTTGACAGGGTCGAAGATATTGCCCAACTCGCCAATACTCTTCATTGGCGCCAGCGCGATATGGGTGATGGGATCGCTGCTGCTTGTGGTGTAGTTCGCCGGACCGTCATACCAGCGACCGATTTGTTGAAAATTCGCCAGGCTTCCCTTGAAAGGTGTGCTGCTGAAAAACCAGGTTGTCTGGGAAAGCGCAAGACTCTGGCGGCGATCTTTGGTGTCCCAATCGGTAGTCCCGCTGTCCACTCCGCCGGCGGATGCGTAGCTTTGCGTGGCGGCGGGAGCCTTGCTCGCAGCGCCGAATGCGTCACTGGTGAAGTAACCGTCGAGAACGCGGATGACGCCTGAGCCATCGACGCGAAAAAGCACCATCCCCATTTGGTTGCCGGTCTGAAGTTTAGGAGGCGATCCAGGAGGGGTCTCATTGGTTTGATAGGCTTTACTTCCAGTATTGCTAATGGTGATTTTGCGTAGTTCGGCGGGGTTGAGGCGGCCTTGCTGAGCAGAAGGAATCTCGAAAATATCGTAAGGATAGTAGGGCAATCCCTCCACGCTCAGGCCGCCCGTGGTGGTCGCGGGGGAGAAAGGGCAGAAAGGCGTCTTGAAAACCATGATGTAGCAGTTCGCCAATGAGACACTCTGGGTGTCGCTCGGATTCCAGAGCCAGAAATCGTAGGTGGCGGTGCAGGTTTTTCCGGAGAGGGTGAGGTTCATGTCGAAGGCATGAATGAATGGGACGGGCTTGATTCCATACCAGCGCCCGTCGGTCGTATTGGCCACTTGCGAGTCCAGAGTCTTGTCGGGAGTTTCCATCGCAATATTATCCCATCGGGGATCCCAAATGCCTGGGGCAGCGCCCGCCATTTTCCTCTTGATGATGAAGTCGTAGGCGGCACCGATGGAGTCGTTAAATCGCTTCTGAAGGGCGGGGGCGAGGGTCGGGTAGTCGGCGGGACTAATGTAATCGTGGATGGAAGCTGCGATGCGCCAGAGATTGCCGGGAGGGGAATTTTTGCGGTTGAAGAAGACGGATTTCGGGTAGGCCGGATCGCCACTCGGATCCTGCGGCAAGGAGGTGCGGATGAAATCGCGGATGGTTGCAATGGAGCGAACGGGATCCGACTCCAGAGCGACCTGGTCGTTGAGATTCAGCTTTGGTTTTCCCGCTTGCGGGCCATAGGGGATCAGGTCGTAAACGCTCGGAATGGTCGGAGAAGTGGAAGGTGTCGTGGTTGGAGGAACCGGGCTGGTGGTCACGGCAACGGTGTCCTGCGTGAGTTGGTCGGCAGTCGATTTTGCGACGAGCTGTTTCGCAGTGAGCGGACTCATGCCGACGAGTTCCCGATTCGTATCGATGGCAATCTTGGCGGCATCTGCATTGGAAAAGTAGGACTGGTCCCCGCTTTGATTGACGACGAGATCGGTGGGCAGACCTTTGTATACGGTGTCTTTATGAATCTGCTGGTCGCCATGACCCAGAGCGCGCAGATCGGCACGGCCCATTTCATCATCCACCCAGAAAGCATAGCGGATCGTAAGTTGCGGATCGCTGCTGGTAACCTTCACCCAGCCGACGGGGTAGGCGGTCCCGGATTGGTCGATCCAGTAGTGCTTTACGCCGCTGCGGGTAGACATTGGAAAGTTTATGTTGCATCGGACATCGGGTCCCAACCCGCTGAAAAGATTCGGGTCACTGGCGTTGGCTGACGGGTCGGTGACACTGGGCGCTTTTTCATTTGCCGGATCGGACGCGAGCCAGACGGTTCGGCTGACATCGGTGATCGCTTGCGTCCCGGTGCCGCCAGAGGACGCGGGAATTGCGTTCGAAAGAATGCCGGTATAGAAGGGGGCGAAGGTGGTGCCGTTCGGCGAGTAAGCCCAGGTGACGAAATTTACCTTGTAGGTATAGGGGGAAGCCGGCTGGCGCGCAGTTGCCAGGTTCGCCGCATCCGAGATCGTGTCAAAGATGAGCTGCTTGGCGGCGTCCGCCGCAGCCGTCGATGCGAGCTGGGCGCGGTAGCGGTTCAGGTAGCTTCGCGCGGCCTGCTTCTCGCTCGCCATGCTTTGCAGGAAGGCCACGACGATGATCGTGAGCACGACAATGACCAGCAAAGTCGTGATGAGGGCCGATCCGGCCCGGGCTCTGTGGAGTGAGCGCGGCGTCTTCACGGGCTGGGCGGAGCGGCTGAAGGGATCTGCGGCAGAGTGGACGAGATGTTCACTCGGGTGGAGAAGGTGCGCGCGTTCTGGTTGTAGGTGATCGAGGTGGTATCCTTCCAGTCCGCCTTCGATTTGAGGCGCTTCACCGAGTCATTGTTGAGCGCGGTCAGCTCGATATCGACAAAGTCTGGCGCCGGTTGCGTCGCAGAGGCCTTGAATTCCGCCGGTTTGTGCGTCGTGGGATCGACGACATAGGCCTGGATTTTCAGGCTCGTGATGTTGCGCGCCAGCACCTCTTCGCCGCTCGGTCCGATGGTGACGCCCCGGGCAAGGGGCAGCGTATCGTTGAGCGCGGCAAAGGTGTCGTCGCTGCTGCGCAGGTAGCGGTAGAGGTTCATGCTCTCCTTCACGTTGCCGAGACTGGCCGGCGCGAAGGCCAGAAAGTAGCCGACCGAACACAGGTCGCTCTTGTTCGCGCCGGGTTTCTGGGAATCGGACGGCAGCGCGGCAACGAAAAACAGGCTGTCCGACTTGGACTCCTTGATCGCAGCCTCGGCGCCATCCGGGGAATTCAAGGCGAAGAATTTCGGAGTGGCGGCGGAATAGTTCTTCGGATTGGCCGCGACGTAGATGGATTGCAGGTCGGAGGCGATGATGTTGAGCGCCGCCCGGGCCTCGCGGAAGCTGTCCACGCGATTCTCGCTCTGGCGCCAGAGCTTCGTCGCGCCATCGACCATCCCCATCAGGATGACCAGCAGGAGGGCGAGGATCGACATGGAGACCAGCAACTCGAGCAGAGTGAAGCCACGGCAGATCCGGAAGGCGGACCGTCGAAGGCCCACCGGGCGGGTCGGCAAAACGGCGGCCTGCATCATGGCGTGGCGGTCAGCGCGAGAGGCTCGGCGTTTAACAGGGTCACGAAGACGAAGGTCTTGCGCCGGGCTGCGGGCGCGCTGGCGGGGGCGCTCACGTCGATCTCGACGCGGGCGAGATTCGGCGACTGGGTGGAGGGCTCCACGATGGTTTCGACGTAATAGACGGGCGCGCCCGTGGTCTTCGCCCCGGTGCCGGACGCATGGCCCGGCAGCATGCCGCCCTCGTCGTATTCGGCTGTATAGGTTTTTTTGGTCGTTGTCGCGAGATTCACCGTCGCGACGCTGTCGGGCTTCGTGAGATCGTCCTTCGTCTGCTGAAATGGGGCCTGCGTGCCGAGATCGCTGAAGATGCGGTGGGCAATCAAAGCCGCCTGCGTCTCGCGCTGACTGTCGGTGGCGGAATTGATGGCGGCCGGGAAAAGACCGAGGATGCCGACCAGCGCGAAGGAAATGATTCCCACCGCGATGACAATCTCGATGAGGGAAAATGCGGCCCCGGATGCCATTGGCATGCGGGGGGGCGGCGGCGAGTTATGGCGTTGCATCGAGGGTGGTGACATCCAGGCGGGGCCGGCCGGTGAAGCGGGCCAGGGTGATGACGTCAAAGCCGCCGCCGGGCGTGTTTTGTTGCTCCTTCCTTCCAGCCAGAACGGCCTCTGTGCCTCCGACACCGCGGACGCCTTCGGTGATGACGATGCGGGCATTGGCGGGATCGCTGGGGGCGACGATGGCGCCCGTGGAATTGAATTTGACGATTGCGACATGGTCGTCGTGTGGCGGCGCGGCGCCGCCGCCGCCATTCGGAATCTGGCTGAACTCGTCAGAAAGGATGGATGCGGCATTTCCACTGCTAAAAACTGTGGCCCCTTTGGTCGGCTTGTGAAGCAGCACGCCTTCCGGGAGTTGAATCCATTTGGTGAGCGGAATCAGGTTTGTCTCCGCCGCGCCCTTGGCATCCACAATCCACGGCGAGGGTTCGCGGATGACCATGATCGCGTCCCGACTGGGATACTCGCGCTGCCAGAGCAGCACGCTGACATCGCAGTTCTTCTCCAACGCCGCGGCGCGAGCCTGTTCCAGCGTATTCATCAGGATGTTCACCGCTCCCTTGCGCCCGGCTGTGGATGAGAACGAGCTGATCGCCGGCCCGAGAAGGGAGACCATGATAACGATGATCGCGACGACGGCGATCATCTCCACGAGCGAAAAGGCGTGAAAGACGCGCGGCCTCAGGGCGGGCGCCATCCGGCGATTGAACAACATCTCCCCACCCCATGCCGCCGCCGGCGGCGGTTCGCAAAAGGGGAAATGTGACAAGATTGTCATTCGGGTTGGGCGGAATCCGCCGCCGGCGTCGCGGATCGATACGGTTCGGACGTCCATGAAAACGGACCGGCTCAAGCGGATTCCCGGCAGCCGGTCCTTCCAAGCCGGCAGGATCGGCGCGATTGCAACGGGAAAGGAGGCCGACATGGAAAGGAAACGGAAGACACCAGGGCGCGCGCTTCCGACCCCCGCCGCCCTGGTCGGATGCATCGCATTGCAGGCGAATCGCAGCTTCCGTGCCATTTGCCATTTCTTGATCGGCGAAAATGCCGGGTCCCCCCGGGCTGGAATTCCTTCCGAGCGTCTGATACACCCGTGTTGATGAACGAGCCCCTTCCCTTCGACCCCGCCACTCACCGCCTCGAATCCGACAGCATGGGGCCGATTCCGGTGCCGCGGGATCGTTACTACGGCGCGCAGACCGCCCGCTCGCTGATTCATTTCAATATCGGCAACGACGTGAAACCGCCGGAGTTGATCCGGGCGCTGGGCGTGCTCAAGAAAGCCTGCGCCCTCGCGAATCGCGACCTCGGCAAGCTGCCCGCGGAGAAGTGCGAACTCATCGTCCAGGCCGCGGATGAAGTGATCGCCGGCAAGCTCGACGACCATTTCCCGCTTCGCATCTGGCAGACCGGCAGCGGCACGCAGAGCAACATGAACGCGAACGAGGTGATCTCGAACCGCGCCATCGAGATCGCCGGCGGCGAGCTGGGCTCCAAGAAACCAATCCATCCGAACGACGACGTGAACATGTCGCAGTCGTCGAACGACACCTTCCCCACCGCGATGGGAATCGCCGCCGCCACCGAGGTCCATCGCGCCCTGCTGCCGGCGGTGCGCGCCCTGCGCGACACGCTCAGCGTGAAGGCGGCGGAGTTTGCCGGCATCGTGAAGATCGGCCGCACCCATTTGCAGGACGCGACGCCGCTCACGCTCGGCCAGGAGTTTTCCGGCTACGTGCAGCTTCTCGATGACGACCTGCGCCGTATCGAGAGCACGCTCCCAGGGCTCTACGCGCTGGCCATCGGAGGCACCGCGGTCGGCACGGGGCTGAACTCGCACCCGGAATTCGGCCCCCGTGCGGCGGCGCATATCGCGGAGATCACCGGACGCCCGTTCACCTCCGCGCCGAACAAGTTCGCGGCGCTCTCGTCGCACAACGAATTTGTCTTCGCCAGCGGCGCGCTCAAATCGCTCGCCTGCACGCTGATGAAGATCGCAAACGACGTCCGGTGGCTGGCGAGCGGGCCGCGCTGCGGGCTCGGCGAGCTGACGATTCCGGAAAACGAGCCGGGCTCGTCGATCATGCCGGGCAAGGTGAATCCCACGCAGTGCGAGGCGGTCACAATGATCGCCGTCGAAGTGATGGGCAACGACAACACCATCGGCATCGCCTGCTCGCAGGGCAACTTCGAGCTGAACGTCTTCAAGCCGGTCATCGTATTCAATTTCCTGAACTCCGTGCGCCTGCTCGGCGACGGCTGCCGGTCGTTCCACGAGCATTGCGCCCAGGGCATCGAACCGAATCGCGAGCGCATCGCCCAATACGTGAGCGACTCGCTCATGCTCGTGACCGCGTTGAATCCGCACATCGGCTACGACAAGGCCGCGCAGATCGCAAAGAAGGCGCACAAGGATCATTCGAGTCTGAAGGAAGCCGCCGTCGCGCTTGATTTCGTCACGCCGGAGCAGTTCGACGAATGGGTTGATCCGGAGACCATGACGCACGCCTGATTGGGTTGGGAAGGAACGACGCGCTTCGCGCGAGGCAGTCGAACGAGTTCTCATCCAGCCGCCCGCTGGCGCGCCCGGCAGGATTCGAACCTGCGACCAATGGATTAGAAATCCACTGCTCTATCCCCTGAGCTACGGGCGCAATGGCGGGCCGGCCGCCCTTGAACGCCGAAACCATGCCAGAATCCGGATGCCAGGCAAAGCTCGTTGAACTCCTCCGGTTCGCAATCATCGTGAATCGACCGGGAACTTTTTCCACTCCGCGGGGTTTCTCGCTTCAAGTGGATGCGGAATGGATTCCGACCGCGCGGAACGGATGCGAATATTTCAAAAATCCAGACGCCTCGTCAGCGCGGCCATTGCGCTGGGCGGATTCGTGGCGACGCCCGGCCCGATTCGGGCGGCGGACGTGGCTTTTTTTGTCGCCGGCGAGAAGCTGTCGCTCGGCAGGACGGCGGTGATTCCTTTTCAAGCGAAGCCGGAGCAGGAAAAGCGGATTTTTGCCGCCACCGTGGAGCCGGAAGACGCGATCGAAATCCTCGATGCGCCGACCGTGCTCGATGGGGAGCGCACCGGTTTTCTGCGCGTGCGCGCCGTGCGCGAAGGCAAGGCGACGCTTCGCATCGGGAAGGCCGTATTGCACGTGACCGTGGCGAACGACGGTGACGCGGGAGCACGAGGGCGATTGCAGCCGGCGATCACGACGCCGGCGGATGGCGCGAGGGTCTGGGGCAGAATCGGAGTGGGCGTGGAAGTGCCGGCGACGACAGGGAACGGCGCGCATCCGACCGTTTGTTTGCGCCTCCCGGACGGCACGGAATTGGATCCAATTTCCAAGGAGGCATCCGGTGCGAATTCGAATTTCACGTTCGAAGTGAATGCGGACGCCTTGCCCGCAGGGTCGGCAAAGTTCGTCGCGATTGCGCGCGGGCCGGATGGCCTCGAGACGGAGAGCGCTCCGGCGGAGATCGTGGCGATTCGACCCGGTGCGAAGGAAATCCTCGTCGGAAACTGCGCGGATCATCGGAGCGTCGCGCGGCCGAGGCGTTTTGGCGAGCAGGAGCCGCGGATCGGAACCGCCGCCGATGCGCCGGGCGGAAAGTTCGTGGACAATGCAGCTCCGAATCCCGCGTGGTGCCTTCCGGTTGAAATCAAGGAGGCGGGCTATTACCAAATGCTCGTCACCGCGCGAGGGACGTTTGCGGGCGGCGCGTATCCTTCCGTCGGTCTCTTCGTCGATGAGATGGACAAGCCGGCAACGGTCTCGCAGGTGGCGGACCGCGAGTGGAGCAGGCTTCCCCTTGGCCGGCCGGTGTATCTCGCGGTGGGCCCGCATGTGCTGACGCCGTATTTCCTCAACGACTTTGCGGGCGGTCCCGGCGTGGATCGGAATCTGGCGCTCGCGAGTTATGAAATCGCACGCGTGAACGCCGACCTCGCGCCGGGAGACAGTGGTGCGAACACGGCCCCGGCGATGATGCAGGGCGGTGCGTCAATGATGATGAGCGCGAAGCCGCAGGCTGGCGGGCCGCCTGTGAATGGGACGCCGCTTGCCCAGGCGGAGGCGCCCCGGGTGGCCTTTCGCGAAGTCTTCGACGGCGCTATGGCGGCCGGTCCCGTCACGGTCCGCGCGCTGGCGTGGAGCGCGAATGCGGAGGCGGAAGCGCCCCGGGTGGAGCTGTGGGTCAACGGCCGCGAATGGCAGACGCAGCAGGGAACGGAACTTCGTTTTCGGATTCCTCCGGGGATTTTGAAGGCGGGGGAAAACACGTTGCAGCTTCGCTCGCGAGGGCCGGGCGAATCCATGGCGGAGTCGCCGGTGCAGCACCTGATCCTCGCGGACGCGACGAAGAATGCGCCAGCGGGACGCATCCTGCGCTATACCGCGCTTGACGCCGCGTGGGACACGGGTGGCCGGCCGCACGTGGAGCGAGCGGACGGCGGAGCGCTGGCATTTTTCGAGAATGGCGAAGCGGTGCTGAATCTGCCGGACGATCTTGAAGGCGCCTTCCGCGTGAGCCTCGAGGCGCGCGGCGATGGATTCAACGGCGCGCCCATTGCCGAAGTGGCATTGAAGACCGGCGGGCAGCCGGACCAGCTTATTTCAAAAAGCGAGGTTCGCGGTCCGCAGACTCTCGACGCGAAACAGGTGCGGCTTTTCCGGGGTCCGAAGCAGGTTGCGGTGCGGTTCACGAACGATCTCTATGCGCCGGAAGATCGCGCGCGCCACATTCCCGGCGGCGATCGCAACCTGTGGCTGAAGGCGATCGACTTCGCCGAAGTCCCGCGAAAGGGAACGGCGCCGGCGCCGCCCACGGTGAAGATTTCGTATCCTGCCGACGATGCGGTCGTGGGCGGAGCGGATGCCGTCGTCGCGCAATTCTTCTCGGGCGCCGATTGCAAGGCGGTCGATTTGATCGTGGACGGCCGGGCGCAGCAGCTCGCGGCGGTCCCCCGGGACGGCATCGGCCCGGTCGTGCTGCCGCTGCTTACGCGGGGGCTCTCGCCGGGCCGTCACGAGTTGCGCATCAGCGCGGAGGATTGGCAGAAAAGGAAATGCGAATCGCCGGAGATCGAGTTCGTCGTGAGCGCGCCGGATCATCCGGTGAACGGTCCTTATCAACGGGCGCTGCATTTGCTGAATCGCTTTGCCTACGGCCCGGAGCCGCGCGAGCTGGCGGCCATTCTTACCCGAGGCGAAAAGGAGTGGCTTCGCGCGCGGCTCGAAGAGCCATTCGACGGACCGGGAGAGCAGGCGGTGCTGGGATTGCTGCGCACGACCGATCCCGACGACGCCAGTGACGGAACGGTCGTGCAGCGTGCGCTGCGGCAGGCGCTCGTGACGGCGAATCCCGTGCAAGAGCGCTTCCTCCTGTGGGCGGGGAACCATTTCTCGACCTGGATTCAAAAGGCCGGGGCGCAAAATCAATGGGCGCAGCACCTGCGATTCGCGGCATTGGGGCCGGCGAATTTCGGCGACCTGCTGCGGGCCTCGGCCACCAGCCCGGCGATGCTCATTTACCTCGATCAACGGTCGAGCTTTTCGAGCAAGTTGAATGAAAATTACGCCCGCGAGATCATGGAGCTGCACACGCTCGGCGTCGATGGCGGCTACACGCAGCACGACGTCACGACGCTCGCGCAGGAACTCAATGGCTGGACGGTCGCCGATCTGGCGGACGTTTCCGGGCTGAATCCGAATCTGCAAAGCACGTTCCGATTCGAGCCCCGGCTCAACGACGGACGCGCCCGGCGCATCTTCGGCATGGAGTTTCCCGCGACCACGCCGGATGAGCGCTACGACTCGGTCGCGAAGGCGCTCGAGCTGCTGGCGGCCCATCCGAGCACGGCGCGATTCATCAGCCGCAAGCTGGCGGAGCACTACGTGGGCGATCCCGCGCCGCCCCGGCTGGTCGAGGATCTGACGAAGGTGTATCTCGAAAGCGGCGGAGACATGCGCGCGATGCTCGAGGCCATCGCGGCGCATCCGGACTTCTGGAAAGCCCCGCCTCGCGTGGCCACCCCGCTGGACTTCAGCCTGCGGTTCAGCCGGCTGTGCGGCGCGGCGAATCCCGGCGCAGTGACCGCGTTTCTGAATCGCAGCGGCATGGGCCTCTTCGAGCGGCCTTCGCCGGACGGCTATCCGGAGGCGGACAACAACTACGTGAACTCGAACGTCCTCATGCAGCGCTGGCGCTTTGCGAGCGCCGTGCAGGGAAATTTGAACCAGCTCGTTCCACGCGGCTGGCTCGCCGGAGATCGGGCGAATCTCGGCCGCGCGCAAATGCAGCGGGCGATCGACCTCGTGGCCGCGCGAATGACGGGCAGTCTTCTCAGCGATGCGTCGAACCAGGCCGCGATGGACTATTGTTGTGATGCCGGGCGCAAGGAACCCGACACGGTCCGGCTGGTCACTTCATTCGTCGCGCAAACTCCCGAGCTGAGCCTCCGCTAACCGCACAAACCGCCATGAACATCACCCGCCGATTCTTTCTCCAATCCACCGGCGCCGTCGCCCTCTATTGCGGCCTCTCGCCGCTCGACCTGCTCGGAGGCGTCGGCTTGAGCGAGGCGGATTTGCGGGCGGTCAAACCGGGTCGCACGCTCGTGATCATCTTTCTGCGCGGCGGAATGGACGGCCTCAACTTCATCGTTCCGTTCAAGGATCCCGGCTATAAGACGCTGCGCAGTTCGATCCGCCTCGGCGAGCCCGGAGCGGCCGACGGCGTCCTCGATCTCGACGGCTTCTTCGGCCTGAATCCGCGTGCCGCGGCGCTGCGGGAACTTTTTCACGCCGGTCAGGCAACGGCGCTGCACGCGGTCGGATATTCACGAAATACGCGGTCGCATTTCGAGGAGCAGGACGTGTGGGAAACCGGCGTGATCGGCAATACGATCAACTCCGACGGCTGGCTCAACCGGCACCTCGTCACCTCGCTCGGCCATGGCCCCGTGCGGGCGGTTTCCATCGGCGACAACCTGCCCCGCATCCTGCGCGGGAAGGCGGCCGCCTACGCCGTGCGCGGCGTCTCCGATCTCACGATGCCGGGCACGGGAAAGGAGGACGGCGCGCTGATGAAGGCCGCGCTCGAGCACGCGTATTGCACGCCGCCGCGCGAGCACGAGTCCGCCGCCGGGGATTTGCTCGCGCAGACCGCGCAGAGCACGCTGGAGGGACTCGGCCAGATTCGCAAAGTCGCCGAGCAGCCCTACCAGCCGGGCGCGGAATATCCGAAGACCGATATCGCCCGCCGGTTGCAGGATGCGGCGCGCCTCATCAAGGGCAACCTCGGCGTCGAGGTGATGGAAATCGACTACGGCGGCTGGGACACGCACCAGCATCAGGGCGGCGCTGGGGGGAACCATGGAAATCTCGTGCAAAACCTCGCCGAGGCGATCGCCGCCTTCCACCGCGACCTCGGCAACCGTATGAACGACGTGCTCCTGCTTACGATCAGCGATTTCGGGCGCACCGCCGCCGAGAATGGAAACGGCGGAACGGACCATGGCTGGGCGAATGCGATGCTCGCGGTGGGAGGCAATCTGGCGCAGGCCGGCGGCGGAAAACCCATGCCCGTGCGGACGAAGTGGCCTGGGCTTTTGAAGGAGCAGCTTCACGAAGGTCGCGATCTTTTGCACACGACGGACTTTCGCGATGTGCTGGGCGAGGTCGTCGGGATGCACCTCGGCAACGCGCACTTGAAGACGATCCTGCCGCAGCACGATTTCAAAACCGTCGGCATGCTGCGAACCGCGTAACGATCCCGCGCCCGATCCAATCAACGGAACGCAGCCGGCTGGCCCGTCGATTCCAGCACGGAGAGCCACAGATCGCCCGTGGGATCCACCTGGCGTCGCCCCGAGGTCGCGACGGCGATGGGCACGTGGACGTAGGCGCTGTGCCACCGGGCGACGATAAGGCCGCTCTTTCCCGCCATGCCCGCATGCACCGCCGCCTGGCCCAGGCGCATGCAATAAATCCGATCCTGCGGCGAGGCCGGCACGCTGCGGATCATGTAACTCGGGTCGATGTATTTGAGCGTGAGCTCCGTCTTGCACTGCCGGAAATACCCGGTGATGCGGTCGCGTAAAAATGGGCCGATGTCGCCGAGCCGTTTGTTTCCCGAGGCGTCGGTCTGTTCGTTCGCGGCGAGGTGTTCCTGCCCGGCGCCCTCGGCGACGACGACGACCGCATGGCCGCGATTCACCACGCGCTGGCGGATCACTTCCAGAAAGCCTTTGTCACCTTCGAGCGCAAAGGGGACCTCGGGAATGAGCACGCAATTCACCTCGCCGCTCGCGATGGCCGCCGAGCAGGCAATGAAGCCCGAGTGGCGGCCCATCAGCTTCACGAGGCCGATGCCATTCCGCGCGCTCCGGGCCTCGGTGTGGGCGGCGCGGATCGGCTCGACGGCGGCGGCGCAGGCCGTGTCGTAGCCGAAGCTCTTGTCCATGTAGTCCATGTCGTTGTCGATGGTCTTCGGTACGCCGACGACCGCCAGATTCAGGCCGCGGCTGCGGGCTTCCTCCTCGATGGCGTGGCCGCCGCGCTGCGTGCCGTCGCCGCCGATCACGAAAAGAATATGCACTCCGAGTTCCTGCAGCCGGTCCACCATGCGCCCGACATGCTGCGGGCCGCGCGACGTGCCGAGCAGGGTGCCGCCGAACCGGTGGATGTTACTGACGAAGCCCGGCGTCATGTTGAAGACGTGATGGCCGTATTCGGGGATGAGCCCCTCGAAGCCATAGGGGATGCCGAGAATGCGGGCCACGCCGTAGCGATGATGCGCCTGGATCACGATCGCGCGGATCACGTCGTTGAAGCCCGGGCACAACCCGCCGCACGTCACCACCGCGCAGATGGTCTCCTCGGCGCGGAAAAACAGCTTCTTTCGCGGGCCCGCCACCTCGAAGCAGGGAAGCTCCGCGCCCGCCGCGGTAAGCGCCTTCACGCTGGCGAGGCTGTGGTCCACGACGATGCGGTGGTCGTCGGAGTAAAACGCGTGGTCGTTCCCAAGCTCGTGGAAATGGCGGTTGAGCGGGGAATCGATCGTGCGGGGGCCCAGGGATCGGATGGCGAGAGAGGCCGGCGTGAGCGGGTTCATGGTCGAGAAGGATTCCGAGCACGCGTCATACCACCGTTGTCAAAATTCCGCGATGCTTCGCGTTTGGAGGGCGAATCTTCCCGGCTCGCATTCTTGCGCCGGCGGGACCTTGGCGGATAAGGTGATCCCCCATGTCCGACTCCCGCCTCGTCATCGCCGGTCGCGCCTTTGGCTCGCGCCTGCTCGTCGGCACGGGGAAATTTCCGTCGAATGCCGTGATGCGCGACGCGCTGGTCGCGAGCGGGACGGAACTCGTGACCGTCGCCCTGCGCCGTGCCGATCTTTCCGGCAAGGGCGACCCGTTCGCGAACATTCTCGATTTCATCGATCCGGAAAAATACCTGCTCCTGCCGAATACGAGTGGCGCGATGAATGCCGCGGAGGCGGTGCGTCTCGCCCGCCTGGCCGCCGCCGCCGGCCTGCCCATGTGGGTGAAGCTGGAGATTCATCCCGATCCGCACTACCTCCTGCCCGATCCGGTCGAGACGTTCCATGCCGCCGAGATCCTCGTGAAGGAGGGCTTCACCGTGCTGCCCTACATCAACGCCGATCCCGTGCTCGCGAAGCGCCTGCAGGATGTCGGCGTCGCGACCGTCATGCCGCTCGGCTCGCCCATTGGCAGCAATCGCGGCATCGAGACCCGCGCGCAGATCGAGATCATCATCAAGCAGGCGACCGTGCCCGTCGTGGTCGATGCCGGCATCGGCGCGCCGAGCCATGCGGCGGAAGCCATCGAAATGGGGGCCGACGCCGTGCTCGTGAATACCGCGATTGCCGCGGCGTCCGATCCCGTGCGCATGGCCCGCGCGTTCCGGCTGGCGGTCGGGAGCGCGAGCGAAGCGGTGGCGGCGGGACTGCCCATGTGCGGCGAGTTCGCATCGGCGACCAGCCCGATCGCGGCCTTCCTCCACTATGAGTAGCGAGCAGACTCCGATGATGCGGCAATACCTCGCCGTGCGCCGCGAGCTGCCACCGAATACGCTGCTCTTCTTCCGGCTCGGCGATTTTTACGAGCTTTTCGGCGATGATGCCAAGGACGCCAGCGCCATCCTCAATCTTGCGCTCACGAAGCGCGGCGCGCTGCCGATGTGCGGTGTGCCGTATCACGCCGCGAAGGGCTACATCGAAAAGCTCATCGCCGCGGGCCGCCGCGTGGCGGTCTGCGATCAAGTGGGCGAAGTGCAGGCGGGCAAGCTCGTCCGCCGCGAACTCTCGCAAATCCTCAGCGCCGGCACGCTCGACGACTTCGGCCTCGACGCGCGCACGCCGAATTTCCTCGCCGCCGTCTGCGAAAGGCGCGGCCGCGTCGGCCTGGCCTTCGCCGATCTCAGCACCGGCGTGTTTCGGCTCACCGAGATCGACGGCCTGCCGCCCCTGCTCGACGAACTCGCGCGCGTCGCGCCCGCCGAGGTGCTCGTGCCCGAGGAGCATGCCGCCCTGCGGACCGCGATCCCGTCGGCCACCGCCGTCGAGGGCTACATCTTCGAGAGCGAGCCCGCCGCGCACTTGTTGCGCGAGCATTTTCGCGTGCAATCGCTCGACGGCTTCGGCTGCGGCGACTGGCCGCTCGCCGTCGGCGCGGCCGGCGCGTTGCTGCATTACCTCACCCGCCAGATGCGGCGCAACGCCTCGCATCTGCGTGGACTCCAGCCCTACCGGCTCAGCGAGTTCGTCGTGCTCGACGCCGTCACGCAATCGCACCTCGAGCTGGTGCAATCGCGCGCGGGCCGGGAAATGACGCTGCTCGGCGCGCTCGACCGCACCGTCACGCCGATGGGCGCGCGCACGCTGCGGCATTGGATTCTCCATCCTTTGCGCGACGTCGCCGGCATCGCCGCGCGTCAATCGTGCATCGGACGCTTTCTCGAGCGGACGCCCGACCTTGCCGCCGCGCGCGAGACGCTCGGCGGGATTCGCGACATGGAGCGCGCCGCCGCGCGGTTGCACGGTCAATCCGGCAATGCCCGCGACCTCGCCGCGCTGGCCGATTCCTTCGAGCGCGTGCCCGCCGTCCGCTCCCGGCTTGCGGCGCTGGCGAGCCCGCTCGGCGGCGGCGAATTGCTCGGGGATCTCTCCGCCCAGCTCGATCCGCTCGAGGATCTGTGCGCCACGCTGCGCGCCGCCATCGTGGACGAGCCTCCCGCCTTGCTGCGCGACGGCGGAATGATCCGTCCCGGCTGCGACGCCGCGCTCGACGAGTTGCGCGCCGCCTCGCGCGAGGGGAAGGATTGGATCGCCGCCCTGCAGGAGCGCGAGATCGAGCGGTCCGGCATCAAGTCGCTCAAGGTCCGCTACAACTCGGTGTTCGGCTACTTCATCGAGATCACGAAATCGAATCTCGCGAATGTCCCCGCCGACTACCACCGCAAGCAAACGACGGCAAACGGCGAGCGCTACATCACGCCGGAACTCAAGGAAATCGAGGGCAAAATCCTCGGCGCGGACGAGCGCGCGCGGGCCGTCGAGCTGGAGATTTTCCAGCGCCTTCGCGCTCTCGTGCTCGAAGCCCTGCCGCGCATCCAGCAAACGGCGGCGGCGCTCGGCGCGCTCGATGCGCTGGGCGGTCTGGCCGAGGCGGCGCGGCTTCACGGCTATTGCCGCCCGGTTGTGGATGAATCCGGCATCGTCGAGATCGAGGAGGGCCGGCATCCCGTGCTCGACCAGCGGGCGGGGGCCGGGCGCTTTGTTCCGAACGACACCGCGCTCGACCGCGATGCCAGGCGGTTCGCGATCCTCACGGGCCCGAACATGGCCGGCAAGTCCACCTACATCCGGCAGGTCGCCCTGCTCGTGCTGCTCGCGCAGACGGGCAGCTTCGTGCCGGCGAAGCGCGCCCGCATCGGCGTGACCGACCGCATTTTCACGCGCGTCGGCGCGAGCGACGACCTCGCGCGCGGGCAATCGACCTTCATGGTCGAGATGAACGAAACGGCGAACATCATTCACAACGCCACCCGCGACAGCCTCGTAATCCTCGATGAAATCGGGCGCGGGACCTCGACGTTCGACGGCCTGAGCATCGCGTGGAGCGTGGCCGAGCATTTGCACGACGCCATCGGCTGCCGCACGCTCTTCGCGACGCACTACCATGAACTCACCGACCTCGAACGCACCCGCGACGGCGTGGTGAATCTCAATGTCGCCGTGCGCGAGTGGAACGACGAAGTCATCTTCCTGCGCAAGATTCTGCCGGGACGGGCCGACCAGAGCTACGGCATCCAGGTCGCGCGGCTCGCGGGCCTGCCGGATTCATTGATCGCCCGGGCAAAGCAAATCCTCGCCAACCTCGAGAAATCCGAACTCAACGCCGAGGGCAAGCCGACGCTCGCCGTGAGCGGCGGCCGCACCCGCCGGCGCGACATGGCGGCCATCGCGGACCAGATGTCGCTCTTCACCGATTGAGCGGGCGGACCTCGTAGATTTTGAAATACGTGTTCGCGAAGACGGGCGTGAGCCATGCCGGGGCGAGGGCGGGCGAATCATAGAGCGTCTCTCCCAGCGCGGCGCGGCCGGCCGGCTCGCCGAGCAGCGTGGCCGATGTCCCGAGCACGCGCTCCGGTTCGTAGGCCACGACATACGCGACGTTCCGCCTGTCGAGAATTTCGCGCGCCGGGGTGTCATCGGCGGTGAGATAAAAGCGCGCGGTGTCCACGATGCCGGGCAGGCTTTCGTGCGAGCTGCCGGCGACGCACGGCTGGCCCGACCAATACGCGAGCGCCGGCGACAACCACCATGGCGCAAGGATGCCGGTGCGTTCGCCGGAGACGAGCGCCAGGGCGGCGGCACGCAGTTGCTGATAGTCCGCGCGCTGCTCCGCGCGGGCGGCGCGAATCGAATCGTCGGGAAAGAGCAGCGCGTCCCACTGGCCGGCGATGGGAAGCAGGCTGAGGACGAACAGCGTGGCCGCCAAAACGCGCGACGGGATGGCTGCGAGCGCCCACGGGAGCGCCATCGCGGCAATGAGGACGAGGTAGCAGCCCCAGCGGATTTGCCAGCAGGTGAGCGCGTAGGTTGCGAGCAGCAGCGCGCACATTGCCAGCGCGCGCGGGTCGCGGATTTTTGCGAAGCGCCACGCGAGCAGGGCCGGCAATGCGGGAGCGAGCCATCCGAGCCAGCCGACGAATTGCGGAGAGAGCGGCGCAAGATGGGCGAGCTCTCCGATGCTGCGCGACCAGTTTGAAAAATATGCCGCGACTTCAGGCGATGGAGCGGCGACGCGCCAGCCGTCGAAGAGCACGCCGAGTCCGAATGCAAATCCCGCGACGGCCCAGCCGATGCCCCACTCGCGCGCGATGGCCTGTCGGCGCAGCAGCGCGAACCGCAGGACCAGCAGCAGCGCGAAAAGGACGAGCGGTTCGTAGAGGCTGGTCCACAGCGCGAGACCCCACGCCGCTCCCCACGCGATGGCGTTGCGCCGGTCCGCGCGATGCCACAGATTCCATTCCGCCGCCAGTCCCGCAGCCAGCAGCAGGAGCAGCAGGGATTGATGGTCTGGCCGGCCGAGGCGGAATGCCTGCACGACGATCGGCGAGACGGCGACGAGCGCGAGCATGGCATGACGAAAAGGCAGGCGCTGGCGCGTGCTCCACGTCCACAGCACGAGCAGGGTCGCGAGACCGAGCAGCGGGGAAATCCACGCGCCGGCGAGGTCGAGCGCCTGGGGACTGAACGGCGCGAAGGCCACCGCGAGCAGCGCGATGAGGCAGTCCAGCGGCGCCGTGGCGTGGGTTTCCGTGCCCGGCGGAAAATTCTCGAAATCGTGATGCCGGATCGCGCGGAAGGGATGGGCCATCGCCTGCTCCACTCGCGACATGCGCGCGTAGCAATCGGCATCGACGAAATAAATCTGTCCGTCCACGAAAACCTCGTCGCGCTGCGCCGTGCTCGCGGCTGCGAACAGCGCCATCCAGCCGGCGAGAGCGAGCCATCGGCCGAGCGACTTCAGCCGGCACATCTTGTGGTTGGATGGTTTTGGCATCACAATATCCTGCGTTTGCGAGGGGTGAAATCCGGGAAAAACCCCTTGTCGCCCCGACGCTCGGCGAATAGGCTTTCTCTTGTAAAGCAGCCTTTGTCACCAGCTTGTAATGTCTTCCGAATCCGACGCCCCGAAATCCGAGACCGCCTCGAAAAAAACTGACTACAACGCCGATGATTTAAGCTCGCTGAAAGGGCTCGAGGCCGTGCGCAAAAAGCCCGGCATGTATATCGGCGGCACGGACGAACGCGCGCTGCATCATTGCGTCTCCGAGGTTCTCGACAACTCGGTCGATGAATTCCTCGCCGGCTACTGCACGCATATCGACGTCACGATTCACGTCGATGGTTCGATCTCGATTCGCGACAACGGCCGCGGCATTCCCGTCGATATCAACAAGGAGGAGGGCATCCCCGGCGTCGAGTTGGTGCTCACACGGCTGCACTCCGGCGGCAAATACGGCCAGGGCAATTACGAATACTCCGGAGGCACGCACGGCGTGGGCGCGAAGTGCGTGAACGCAGTGTCCGAGTGGTTCAAGGTCGAGGTCACGCGCGACGGGCAGATTCATGCGATGGCGTTCGAGCGCGGCGTCACGAAGACGCCGCTGCACGTCATCGCCGAGGTGAAGTCGAAGAAGCAGGCCGGCACGTTGATCACGTTCCAGCCGGACCCGGAGATTTTCGAGGAGACGATTTCGTTCAAGGCGGACCGCATCCTCACGCGGCTGAACGATCTGGCCTACATCAACGCGCCGCTCAGCTTCACCTTCCTCGACGAGCGCGAGGAGGGCGCGAAACCCGTGCGCGTGCAGCATCCGCGGGGCATCGAGGATTTCATCGGGCGGCTCGTCGAAAACAAATCCCTCGTTCATCCGAAGCCGATCCTCATCAAGGGCACGCGCGACCGCGTGATCGTCGAGATCGGCCTGCACTACACCGATACCTACAACGAGCAGCTCCTCTGCTACACGAACGCGGTGCCGAACCCCGACGGCGGCACGCATTCCACCGGCTTCCGCGGTTCGCTGACGCGCGCGATCAACCAATACGCGAAGAACAACAATCTGATCAAAGACAAGGAGCCCGCGATCACCGGCAACGACGTGCTCGAGGGCATCGCGGCCGTGGTGAGTGTGAAGCATCCCGACCCGCGCTTCGAGTCGCAGACGAAGGTGAAGCTCATCTCTCCCGAGGTGGAGAGCCTCGTCGGCTCGGTCTCCTACGAGGGGCTCATGCTCCACTTCGACCAGAACCCCGCGGTGGGCAAAAAGATCATCGACAAATGCCTGATGGCGGCGCGCGCCCGCGAGGCCGCACGCAAGGCCCGCGAGACCGTGCGCAAGGGCGCGCTCACCGGCGGCGGCCTGCCCGGGAAGCTCGCGGATTGCTCCGAGCGCGATCCCGCGCTCACCGAGCTCTACGTCGTCGAGGGCGACTCCGCCGGCGGCTCGGCCAAGCAGGGCCGCGACCGCCGCTACCAGGCGATCCTGCCGATCAAGGGCAAGATCATCAACGTGGAGAAGGCGCGCCTCGACAAGGTGCTGCAAAACACCGAGGTCCAGACGCTCATCACCGCGATCGGCACCGGCATCGGCTCCGGAGATCAGGAGGGCGCGTTCAACATGGACAAGCTCCGCTACGGTCGAATCATCATCATGACCGACGCCGACGTGGACGGCTCGCACATTCGCACGCTGCTCCTCACGTTTTTTTACCGCCAGATGCCGGAGCTCGTGAAGCAGGGGAAAATTTTCATCGCGCAGCCGCCGCTCTATTTGATCAAGCGCAAGAAGCGCGAGGAATACGTCGATGACGACGCGCAGTTGAACCGCATCCTCATCTCGCTGGGCGCCGACGAGGTGAAGCTCCGGAACCTGGCCGACGGACGCGTCTTCACCGCCGCGCAGCTCAAGGACATGCTCGAGCTGCTCGAGCGGCTTGCGAAATTCAGCGACGCGATCCGGCGGCACGGCGGCGATTTCGAGACGTATCTGAGCGAGCGCGATCCGCGCACCGGCCAGCTCCCGACCTTCATGGTGAAGGTTCGCGAGGGCAACACCGAGTGGGCGACGTATTTTCCCGGCGAGGTCGAGGTGCGCGAGTTTCACGAGGAGAATCGCGATCTCGGCATCTATGACGAACCCGCGCCGGAGCCGGCGGAAGGCGAGGCGCCGGTAGTGGAATTGACGACCGCGAAGCCGAGGAAGGCCGATGCCGGCCCGCGCCGCCGGGCGAAGCTGATCGAGCTGCACGAGTCCAGCTCGGCGCAAAAACTCATCGACGAACTCCTCCGCAAGGGTCTGAAGATCGAGCACTACGCGGACAGCGACACACCGATTTTCGAGCTGATTGAAGGCGAGGGCGACAAGGCGGTGACGCATCCGCTCTTCGCGATTCCCGACATTCTCACGAAGGTGCTCGACATCGGGAAGCGCGGTCTGGCCATCCAGCGATTCAAGGGCCTTGGCGAGATGAATCCCAAGCAGCTTTACGAGACGACGATGAACCCGGAGAAGCGCAAGATGCTCAAGGTCGATCTCAACGAGGACAACGCGATGGAGGCGGACCGCATGTTCACGATCCTGATGGGCGACATCGTCGAACCCCGCCGCCAATTCATCGAAGACAACGCATTGAACGCCCGGCTGGATGTCTGAT
>JAQTOP010000028.1:31576-36165 GCA_028713285.1 Terrimicrobiaceae bacterium | reverse complement strand
TCGCCTGGCTTCAGAACTACCGCCGCCTCTGTATCCGCTGGGAAAAGTCCCTTCCCGCCTTCCAAGGTTTCCTTCATCTCGCCTGCGCTCTTCTCCTTCTCAAAGGGGTTTTGGGATAGCTTCTAAATCGGTCTAACGCTGCTGATCCGCCTGTGACCGGCGACAAAACTCTGAAAGGCTGCTGGCTCCAGTAACGAGTCGGAACATCGCCGTCTCATGGCCTTTCAGCGGAACGGACCACCCCGTTTGCTTCTTGCTTCGAAGCTCTCCGCCGTCCTTGAGCGTTAATGATTCCAGGCGGGAGAGCATGCCTTTTTCATTCTTGAGGAGGATGACATCTTCATGCGTCACACGCAGTTTCATTGCTCCAAGTTTGGGACGCCAGATCGAGTGAACGTCAGCTGCGGAGAACGTGTTCGCGTAGCGCTGGTTTTCAAGAAGCCGCAGCCAGATGAGCTGTGGAGTGTGTCTATCAATGTCGAAGAACGACGGAAGGAAAAGCAAGTTGGATATGTCGAAGGATTTGATGACTCTTGAAGGATTAACCCTCGTCGGGCCAACGACGAGAATCGTTGTTTCCGAGTCCAGGTCGGGACAAAGCGCGATCACTTCCCGCCAGAAAACCTTCGCCGCCGCCCAAGCTTCAACGTAACCCAGTTGCATACGATAGTGGAAACCACCCAGCAATCCTAGGTATGCGGTCGTTATGATCGCAAGCGTCCAACGAGAGACCTGTGATGGCCGCCATTGAAGCGCGGCTTGGAATAGGCAAGCCGCGGCCAAAGCCACAGGGATGCTGGCAGAGAGGTGAAGCGATGTGCGGCGGCCAAAAATCTGAGTGGGCGGATATGCGACCAGCGACAGGATGTAGCTGACGGCCAGCCATCCCGCGCACGCCAGAAGCAACCAGAGCAGCAATGGTCGTGATATTTGCTCGTCGGCGCGAGTCGAAATGGCCAGCCCGAGCGCGACACAGGCACCCGAGGCGGCCATGGCTGCAAGCACGCCTGGAGTGAAGATGCCGATGTCAAATGGAAAGCTTGTCATGCGCGACAGGCTGGTCATCGGACCGATCCAGAGTGACGATACCATCTGCCAGAGCGCCGTCGGCAGATTGCCAGCGGCAGCCTCCACGCGATTCTCTCCTAGGGCGAGCCGCAGGGCTGCAAAACCGAGGACCGTCCCGAGGCAGGCGATGCCGTGGATCGTGAGATCCTTCAGTCCGGCTCGACGGATCGAATAGAGCAGGACTGGGAAAAATGCGTAGAGCAAATACGGACTTTCATAGGTCATCAGACAAATGGCGCCTACGAGATATGAGGCGATGCGCGGCTTTTCTCCGCGGCAATACAGCAACGCCGCGACCAGAAAAATCGTGATCGATGTGTGCAGATGGCCGCTGTGTGTGAGGAATTGCCTGGTGGTATCGAATGGCACCAGGAGATAAGTCGCAGCACCGGCAAACGCGGCGGAGTCGCCGACAAATTGACGCGCGAGCGCGCGAAACAGAGCGGCATTGATCACGAGCACAATCCAGCCAGCGAGGTAAGCGCCCCATAGATGCCCGCCGACGAGGGTCGATCCCACCCATACCAGCAGCTCGGGCAGGCAGTGATTGAGAGGTCGCCCCTGAGGCCAACTGCAAAAGGCGGCTCGGCACTGGTGCCACACTGTCGAGAAGGATGCGCCGAGATAGGGTGCCGCCGAGCGGGTATCATCCTCGTAAATGCCGAAGTCCGCCATGTTCCAAAAATGAGCGACGAAGGCGATGGTCGCGAGGAGGGCTACGGCAAGTGCCGATCCGCCAGTCCCGCCTCGGGAAGCGCGTTGCGGTTCCGTCGAGCCGCTCATCCGCAATGCCCTCGCCCGGAAATCCGCCGGGATGTTCGCCACACATCGAGCAGCATTGGAAGCGCATCACGCAGCAACGAAACTTTGCTGCCTGCCTGGTGATGCCAATCCACCGGGAACTCGTGCAACTGCGCTCCTGCGCACCGGAGCTCAAGGATGAGCTCCACGTCGAAGGCGAAACGATTCGACTGTAGCCGCGGCAGGACTTCGGCGATGGAAGAAGATTTGAAGAGCTTGAAGCCGCATTGTGTGTCGTAGGCCGGCAGGCGGCTCGTCACCGACACTGCGGTGGAAAAGACCCGTCCACTAAGGTGCCGCAAGAGACTGCGTTCAATTTTTCGGCCCAGCATGCGAACGCGGCTTGCCAGGATGCCGTCGGTTGTATCCAGATGCTGCGTCAGATGGCGGTAGCCGCGCAGAATCTCCTCCGTTCCGACTGCGCCGTCCGCATCGGTGAATCCCGCCAGATCGAAGTTGTCACAGATGCTCCATCCCAGCCGGACAGCGGCCCCCTTTCCACGGTTCGATTGGAAACGGAGGGGAAACAGGAGTTTCGCGGAATCTGGCCCAGCGGATTGGTTCACATGGCGAGCGATTTCGGCGAGCTTTTCCGCCTCGCCGGGGCCGCTCCCGTCATCAACGACCTGGATCGAGAACTCCTTTGGCAGGCCGCCGGCCAGATGTGCGGCGAAAGTGGCGAGGCGCTCGCTGTCACGATAACTCGGAATGACCAGAAGGCAGGTGGGCCGTGGGGTGGGCGCGCTGTCCATTTATTCAAGCAGGCACCGGAGCAGTGGAGGTCCGTTTTTTTGGTCGGCAAGGATGGTGCTTTCAGCAGGCTGGACCTGCGTTCGAAGCCGGTCTGGTAATTTTTTATGAGACAGGGCGGCGATTTTGATAAGGCGGCCGGCGTTGCTCCGGAGAAGGATAAGATTCTGCTCGTCGATGCGCATCCACCCGAGCGAGTGCAACCATGGGCGCGCCGACCACTCCAGGATGCCCTTTTCTCTGCGAATGTGAAATGGAGTGCCTGGAACATCGAGCGCGATTACGGATGGGGAATCCATCAATTTCTCTCGAAACAACGCGGCATTCCGATCGAATAATGCGAGCACCAATCGGTAGTCCTGAGTGCAATGCGCCTTGATGAAGGGGCTTTCTGTCGCGAGCTTGCCTGCCACGATCACCGTGACCCCGGGGCGAAGCTCCGGGCAAAGCGTCAGCACCTGCCGCCAAAAATCTTTCTGGGCCGCCCACGACTGCGCATAGCCGAGCTGCACTTGATAAAGGTAGGCGCCGACGAGCCCGCAATAGAGGGCGAACGCCGCCGTGGCAATCATTCGGGCCTTTCGGCCGCCGTGGCATTGCAGAAACCCGCCGAGCGCTTTCCATAGCACCGCTGCCAGCAGGCAGGCCGGCAACGCTCCCGCCATGTGATAGGATGTCTGCCGGCCGATCCTGTCAGTGGGCGGGAAGTTTGTGAATGTGAAGGCGTAGGACGTCAGCCAGATCACCAGATACACCACGGCGTATCCCGCCGCCGTCGGGCCTTCCTGACCCAGCCAGCGCACGCAGGTCTTGGGAAACGCAGCCGCACTCGGCTCCAACGCCGGAGTCAGTGGTGCGTCACGGCTCAACCAAAGGCCCGCCACGACAAGAGCTGCAACGGCGAATCCTAAAAATGCGGCCGATGCCGGCACCACGGCAAAGGCTTCGGGCAGGCAGCCTGCGAATCGCACGCCACTCGTGAGGACACCGATGAAAGGTGCTGTGACGATTTCATAGGTCAGCCGCGAAAAATCTCCCAGCGCCGTCGTCATGCGCCCTTCACCCTTCAGGAGCCGGAACGCGATCACACTGCCGATGGATACCGCGCACCATGCGATGTGCCAGGCCGATTGCCATAGCCAGCGCATGGAAGCCGTCGCCAGCACGAGGGGAAACAGCAGGAATAGCAGATAACAAGTCTCGTAACTAAGTAGGCTAAGGTAGGCGATGGGATAAGCCGCCCACCGCCAGACTCCCCCGCGCAGCAGAAGCAGCGCGGCGACGAGAAAAAACGTCATCGACATCTGGACGTGGCCGCAATGAGTGAGAAACTGCCGCGTCGTATCCGCGGGAAACAAGATATAGATGGCCGCCGCGACGAAGCCCGCCTCACGGCCGTGAAGCCTCCTGGCAAGCACGAAGACCAGACAGACGTTCAGGGCAAGAAATGCCCATCCGAGCAAATAGATGGCGTGCAAGCCGCCGATCTGCCAGCCCAGCCAGGCCATTGTTTCGGGAAGCGAATGATTTAACGGACGTCCTTGCGGCCACTGCCGACAGGTGTCGATGAAGTTGCTCCATACCTCATTCGCAGGCGCGCCCATCCACGGCGCAATCGCGCGATAGTCGTCTTCATAGAGACCGAACGAACTGCTCAACAGGAAATGGCAGAGGTAAGTTACTGCGATGAGTAAAAGCAGCTGCGGCCAGATGCACCGCGAGCGGATCGGGAGTTTCAAAGGCTGCAAAATCCGCCTTACCGGCCGATGGGACCGATATTTCCCGAGCGTGCGTTCTCCACCGGCCGACCGACCGGCCCGGCTTGAATATTTTGGATGATCCGCTCGATTTTCGCCGTGGCCTGCCGTGCGGCTTCCCGCTCCACGGAATCGCTGCTTTCCAGCGCGCTGGAAAAGATGTCCAGCATGGCCTGGAAAAATGAGAGTTCCTTTTGCAGCACCGCTCCGCCG
>JAQTOP010000028.1:0-31476 GCA_028713285.1 Terrimicrobiaceae bacterium | reverse complement strand
GCCGGAGTCGTGCAACGGACGGACGAATAGATCGATGAGGTGAGGTTCTTCCACGAGCGAATTCCTGGGCGACGGCGCGCTCGACGGCAGCGGCATCCCAGTCCGGATGCAGCCGCTGGAGACCGGCCGCTTTTCCTCGGGCGTCATGGCGCGCAACCGGGCCAACTGAACCGGGTGCAGGGGCTCGGGATCCATGGCGCCGGAGGTTAGCATCGATCGGCGGAAGCCTCAACGTTCTTCCCTGCTGCGCAAACGGCGATGTTATCGAGCTTCGTTCCCCCCTCGCCGAGGCGGCGGAGGTCGGCTTTGTAGTCGCGCCGGGGCCGGTCGGGCTCGCAGCCGGCGCGCAGGTGGGCGAGGGGCGATGATTTCCTTCCGCATGTCGATGGGGCGGTCGAAGATTTCCGGCCGCATCGCGGTGATGTCGCCAGAGATTTTCTCGTCGAAGGAGGCGAGTGGAGGTTGCGCGGAGTTGCCGATGAGTCGAGGCTTGACGCTGACGTATGAGCCGATGAGTTTTAGACGTCATGAATACGAAACTGACGTTGCGGCTGGATGAGAAGTTGGTGAGCCAGGCCAAGCGGGAGGCACGCAAGCGCGGCATCTCGGTTTCGAAAATGGTGGCCGATTATTTCTGGGGAATCGGGACCGACCGGAAGGACGGCGAAGCCTTGCCGCCGGCCACCAATGCGCTGCTGGGTTCGCTCCGGGGCAAAAAAGCGGATCGCGAGAGTTACCGCCGGCACCTGGTGGAGAAACACCTTTGAAGCTGCTCCTGGATACCAACATCATCCTGGACGTGATGCTGGATCGGAAGCCCTTTTCCGCCGATAGCGCCAAAATCGTGGCCGCTGCCGAGTCGGGCATTCTTGAGGGCAGTTTGTGCGCGACGACCATCACGACCATCCATTATCTCGCGGCGAAGGCTCTGGGAGCAAAGGCTGCGGCAAAAGAGATCGGGCTGCTGCTCCAGATTTTTCGAGTTGCTCCGGTCAATGAAACGGTCCTCAAAGCGGCTTTGCAGCGTCATGGACAGGACTACGAAGATCTTGTGCTGCTCGAGGCCGCCCGATCGTTCGGTGCGGAGGGTTTCGTGACCCGCAATCCGGCGGATTTTTCGAAAGCCGATCTGCCGATCTATGTTCCGGCTGACATTGTTGTGATGCTGAAGCTGTAGCAGCTTTCACGGCTTCTCGCCGACGCGGCGGAGGTCGGCTTTGCAGTCACGTTGCGGAAGGCCGGGCTCCTGGGTGGCACGGATGCCACAGCCGACCGGAGGGAGACAGCCTCCAATTTATCGGAGCCCCGAAGGGATGAGCGAAGCAAATATAGGAGCTACAGGAACCGCAGATTGCGCAGACGACGCAGATAATTCATCCCATCTGCGTCATCTGCGGTATTTCCATCCGTGTGATCCGTGTGATCCGTGGTTAAGCAACGCAACTACGCTGCGGGAACCGGGGGGGTGGCGGGGGATGGTGATGGAGAGTTCGTTGGGGAAGGTGCAGGGGTAGGAGTGGGCGGCGGAGTGGGCGTGGGCCACGGGCGGATGAGATTTTCCCATGCGTGGAGGGCGGCAGGTTTCAGATCGAGCGCGGCGAGTAATTCCGCGCAGCGGGTGTGCCATTTTTCGAGATCGGGAGGGCCGGGAGTCGCATCCTTTGAGCCGGGAAAGACAAGGTAGGTGACCTTGAGGCTGCTCACCGGGCGCGAGTTCGCGGTGGAGGCGGGGTTGACCTGCTTGCAGAGCCGCGCGGACGCCTCGCCGAATTTATAGGACGGGCCGGCGTCTCCGACGAGGGCGGGGTAGGCGACGCCATTATGCACGACGACGGCGTAGTCGCCGATGGCCGGCGTGAACGGTCCCGGCGCGCCGCGCAGCATGAACGCCGGCAGCACGATGAATGGATCGGCCCCGGCAATGAGGAAGCTGTAGCGCTGGATCTCGTAGAGCGTGGCGCGCGCATCGGCGATGGCGTCGCGCAGCTCGGCGCGACGGGCGGCGGGCAGGCCGGGGTGGGAAAGCTCCTCCTGGCAGTCGGCGAGTTTCCTGGTGACGGGTTCGAGAAATGGGTTTGGCCGTTTCGTGAGGCGTTTCCAGCGAAAGCTGGTCTGGGGCTGGTAGAATTGCGTGGCGGTCGCGATGGGGAAATTGCGATCGCCGTCGGAGCCGTCGGTATTTACGTCCATGTCGCCCTGGATGAATAGGGCGCGGCAGCCATTGGCAGGGTTCTCGAATTCGAGGATCGTCTCGCAATCGTAGAGGTTGTGCAGCGAAAGCAGGGCGTCGATGCGTGCGAGGCGGGACTTCAAGTAGTCCAGCTTGAGCGCGTAAATCTGCTCGAAGGCGGGAGAGACCCGGGCCGTGGCGAGGCGCGCGGCCAGGCCGGCGAGGGCCGAGGGCAGGGTGGCGTCGTTGCGGGTGATCTGCTCGAGCGTGCGGCTGGGCTCGGGAACGTCGGCGTGCAGCGTGAGTTCCAGGCGGTAGCTGCCGGGCTGGGTGCGGTCCTGGGATGCCGTCGCGGGGCTGCGGATCGCCTCCACGCGGCTGGTGACCTGCAAGTCGCTGAAGAGCATGGACACCTCCATGCGCTTGCGGTCGATGACCGGAATCGGCGTGGGAGTGGGCGGGGGTTTCGGAGTGGCGGTCGGATGCGGCGTCGGCGCGGGAGCCGGCGGTTTGCAGGCGGAGAGGAGGACTAGAAGGAAGAGGAGGAGGAATTCGACGGGGAGACGCGGGGACGCGGGGACGCGGAGACCGTGCGATGCGAGAACGCCCCGTGTCGAGTTTTCCATCTACGTATGCACGAGGAAGGCCGCGTGGACATCCTGCGGGATGTCGAGCATGTGGTAATCCGCCGAGGAGACGAACAGCAGACTTTGCCTGCCCTTGCCGAGCAGGTGCTCGTGGGAGTCGTAGATTTCGTGCTCGAGCGTGACGAACTTGCGGTTGAAACTCGCGATCTTGATGCGCACGCTCACGGTCTCGAACTCCCGGGTCTCGCGCACGAACTTGTGCTCGAAGGAACGCGTGAGGATGTAGAACGAGGTGTCCTTGAGGTTGAACTTCGGCATCACCTTGTTGAAGAAAAGCTCGCGCGTCTTGCCGACCCACATCGCATACATTCCGAAATAGACGTTGCCGACGGAGTTCGTGTCGGCGTAGGTCGCGACGAAGCTGTGGACGAACCACTTTCCCTCGAAGTGGCCGGTGAGGTCGTGAATGCCGAACGCCGCGGCGGCTGCGGCAACCGGATGGGCGCCGGATGAGGGCGGGATCGATGCAAGCTCGGAGGAATCGGACGGCAGCACGGCGCCGGAATCCGCGGGGGACTCGAGTTCGTCTGCGTTCGAGACGAATTCCTCGGCGGAGGTCGGCTTCACCAGCAGCCAGACCACGTAGCCGAGCGGCAGCATGGAGCCGATGATCTGGAGGACGGGCTGGCGCAGAAAATAGCCGAACGCGAAAATGACGACCGCGACCGAGCCGATGCAGAACATCTTCACCTGCGGGATCGCATTGGCCGGGCTGAATACGTAGCAGCGCGCGATGCCGAGCACCTCGTAGCCGACGAGGAACGTCGCAAAAAAGATCATGAAATACTCGAGTTCGAGCCCGAGCACGGCGGCGGTCAGCGCGAAGACGCCGCAGACGAGCATGATGGGGATCGGCGAGGTGACGAGGCGGTTCGGGATGAGCGAGAAGATGGCGTTATTGCTCATGTTCACATTCGACTGGAGGAACCAGCGGAAGGCGATGTAGCCGCTGTCGAGCGTCGTGAGGATGCAGACGCAAACGAACACGCAATACGCGATGAAGACGACCGGGTGCGCGACGGCATTGTGAAAGAAGAACTGCATGAGCATGTCCTGCGCGTAGGTGTAGCCGGCAATGCCGTGGCGGATGAACACGCTGGCCCCGAGCCCTTGCGCCCAGAGGGTGAGGCCGCCGTGGAAGAGCAGCAGGGCAAAAAACTCCACGCTGCCGAAGACGTAGCCCCAGCCGATGGAAACGCGCTCGCGATGCATCTGGATGGCGCGCTGCCATTGCTGGAGGTCGAGCCACGGGCCGGCAAGGAAGCCGATGCAGATGGGCACGACGTAGCCCCAGAAATTCCAATCGCTCACGGGCAGCTTGGGCAGGGTGGTCTGCGAGGCCGGTGGCAGCGCGGGCGCGCCGATCACGATCACCACGATTGCCGCGGCGAGCAGCAGGAAGAGCAGCCCGTGGCTGAACTTGATGCGCTTGATGTTGAACTCCTCGCCGAACAGGACCGCCGCCGCGAGAACGACGAGCAGGGTGAGCGGGAGGTAGAGCGCCTGCGGCTGGAGATTGAGCGGCTGCCAGACGTAGTGAATGATCGCGAAGATGGTGAGCGTGATCGCGAGGATCTGGTAGAGGAAAAAAATCAGCCGGAATGGCCGGGACCAGTTCACGAAAAAGCTCGCGAGCGCCTCGGAGCCCTTGCCCTTTTGCCGATTTGCGATCTGCTGGGTCGCGAGGCCGAAGGCCATCAGCCCAAGGAAATTCGGGATCGCGAAGGTCAGCAGGCCGAAGAGGCCGAACTGCGTCGTGAACTGCACCGAGAAAAAAAGCCCGAGTCCCCACATCCACGAAAGGGCGACGGTATTGCCCCACAAGACGGTCGAAAGCCAGCGGGGAAGGGGATTGGTGGAGCGACCCATGGGCTTACTCGTAGCAAGTGTCTTCGCGATTCAGCAACGACGATTCCTTCGAGGAGGCGGGCGGCGGGAATGATCAGCTGCCAGGCACGACCCTCACGCGCGCTCCGACGCCGACGAGGTCGTAGAGTTCAATCACGTCGCGCGAACGCATGCGGATGCAGCCGTAGCTGGCGGGCGTGCCGATGTTTCGTTCCTCGGGCGTGCCGTGGATGTAGATGCAGCGGTCGTAGGCGTGGCGGTTTTGCGGCTCGAGCCCCTGCAGCCAGAGGATGCGCGTGACAATGGGATCGCGGCCGGGCGCATCGACTGCGAGCACCTCCCCGGTGAACCGACGGGACTTGAATACCGCGCCAGCCGGGGCGTTCGCGCCGATTTTTCTGCGGATCTTCATCCATCCCTCCGGCGTGCATCGTGTGCCGAACCCGTCGCCGATTCCGAACTTCGACGTCGAAACAGGATAGCTCGCCACGACGACGCCGCGATCCAGAACGTCCATGCGTTGATCCCGCACGCTGATGATCAACGTGTGCCGCCTGTCGCCGGCGCAGCCGCAAAGAACGAGCGCCAATGCCAGAACGAGCGCGCCCGCCAGTCGGAATCGAGCGTGGTCGGCGGATCTACAGTTCATCGATTGGGAAGGTAATGCGCCTCGGAATCCCGACAGCAAAAATTCAGCGAATTTTCTCGAACACCCGCACGCTTCCGCCGCCGAAGGTTGTGCATTCGCGCCACGCCGGATCGGACTTCAGTGCATCCAAGGGGAGGCCGGTGAGGTCCGAGTATTTCTCCTCCCAGAGCACGACGCAGCCTGGCGGCAGCTCGGAAATCGGGGTGGCGTCGAGGCGGCGGCGTGCGGGCGTTTCGATCCAGTCTTCGCGCCAGGCCGCATAAATGTGATGGCAGACGACGGCGGCGGCGCGGGGGCGTTCCTTCTTTTGCCAGTCGAGCGCGGCATCGATGGCTCTGTCGATGGGATCGCGGATCAGCGTGAAATGCGGATGACCGTCGCGCCACAGATGAACCATCAGCAACCCCTGGAGGACTGCGCCGGAAAGCAGCGCGATTCCCGTGCGGCCGGCCGCGCGGGCGGGAGCATCGAGCAGGGCATCCGCGCCGAAGAGGGCGGCGACCGCCAGGCCAGGCGCCATCGGCATGAGGAAGTGGTAGTAGCCGCCCGAGGCGAACAGGCCGCGCCAGTAGATGAGGCTGTGAAGGATGAAGTAGGCGGGAAAGAAAATGAGGGGCCAGGTGGCTTTCCAATTGCGGCAAACGGACGGCAGGCCGACGGCGGACAGAGCCAGGGTGAAGACGCCGGCGGGAAGGATGGAAATCGGAATGAAGTGCCAGAGCGTGCCGTGGCCGTAGATTTCCGTGGGCTTTGCGGAAAGGAAAACCCGCAGCGGCAGCTCGCCGAGAAAAACCCAGGTCGAGAGATTGCAGGCAATGATCGGCGCGGCCGTCATGATCGCCGCGATGAGTGCGCGTCGCCAATCGTGCCGCGAAATCACGAGGGTCCTGCCCGCCAGGATTGCGATCCACAAACCCGTGAGAGCGATCCCTTCGTGCCGGATGAGCGGAAGCGCGCCGAAGCAGAGGCCGGCAAGAATGAGGCGGTTGCCGGCGATGCCGAGAACGCCCGCGACCAACGCCAGCATGAACGGAGTCTGCGTGAGCACGCCCCACGAGAGCTCGACGAACCAGGGCTGGAAGCAAAGAACGAGTGGAGCCAGCCACGCGCGGCGGGCGCCGAGGCGGGCGGCGAGCAGCGCGGTGAGACCGACCGCGAGGCCGGCGAAACCGAGCGTCCAGAGCCGGGTGGCTGTCAGCCCGAACGGAGCCGGCAGGACGTGGAAAAGATTCCTTCCGACGCGGGTCCAGGTATCGAGGAGCAGGATGGGATTTTGCCAGACGCTGCGGGAGCGCAGGTAGTGTGAGAGTTCGTCATCGAGACTCCAGCCGTCGGATGCGCAGAGCACGGTCGCGCTCCAGGCCAGGCCGGCGGCAAGCGCGCACCAAAAGAAGAGACGTTGCGGAGGCGTCCAGCGTCCGGGTCGAACCGATGTCGTGTTGCCGCCCGGTAGCCGGTTCATGCCCGGGTGCGAGAATTCACCAGGCTAGGCTGCGGCGGGCGTCGCGCTGACGGGCGGGAGCGAAGGGAGCCAGGACAGCGCAGATTTGAAGGCCACGTAGGAGAAACCGACAAAGAAGAGAAGGAGGAACGGAACCGACGTGATCTGCCCGGCCATGATCGCCTTCGACGTGCAGTAGGCGAAGTAAACGCCGAAAAGGATTTCCACGACGGGCAGCAGCGAGCGCATGGGGAGGTAGGCGCGCCGTTTCGTCGAGCGGGACGAGGCGGCCGACCCGTATTTCGGCGTGCGATTGAAGCCGGTGTGATGATTGAGCAGCGCCTCGAGGACGGCCTTGGCGTTGTTTACCGACATGCCAATGGCGAGCGAGAGCAGCATGGGCAGCAGGATCATGTCGCGCAGCCAGCCGCGGGGGTTGAGGTGGCGTTGGGCGCAGATGTAAAAGGTCGCGATGGAGACCGTCGTCGCAAAGAAGATGGGGAGATCGACGAGCCAGGTGCGCCAGGCGCCGCTGGTATGGTGGGCGGACATGGTTTGCGGCAGCATGAGCACGCAGAGCAGCGCGAGCAGCAGGTAGCCGAAGTTCGATGTGAGATGCATCGTTGCCTCGACCTTGAGGATGAGCGGAATGTCCGCCCGCCAGATGGTGCCGAGCATTTTTTTGCAGGTCTGGATCGAGCCTTTCGTCCAGCGGTGCTGCTGGCTCTTGAAGCCGTTCATGTCGGGGGGCAGCTCGGCGGGAATCACGATATCGGGCAGGAACTCGAATTTCCATCCCGCGAGCTGCGAGCGATAGCTGAGGTCGAGATCCTCGGTGAGCGTGTCGTGCTGCCAGCCGCCCGCATCCTCGATTGCCTTGCGACGCCAGATGCCGGCGGTGCCATTGAAGTTGAAGAATCGGCCGCTGCGGCAGCGTGCGGTCTGTTCCAGGAGCAGGTGGCCGTCGAGGAACATCGCCTGGATGCGGGTGAGGAGCGAGCTGTTGCGATTGAGGTGGCCCCAGCGCATCTGGACCATGCCGATCTTTTCGTCGGTGAAATAGTGGATCGCTTGTTGAAGCACCTCGGGCTGCGGAACGAAATCGGCGTCGAGGATGAAGATAAACTCGCCCGTCGCGGTGCGGAGACCGTTCTCGAGGGCGCCGGCCTTGAAGCCTGTGCGATCCGAGCGATGGAGATGCACGATGTCCAGGCCCTGGGATCTCAGGCGTTCGCATTCGGCCCCGACGACCTCGCGGGTCTCGTCGGTCGAATCGTCGAGGACTTGAATCTGTAGTTTTTCTCGCGGGTAGTCGAGTTTGGCCACGGAATTCAGCAAACGCCGCACGACGTAATACTCGTTGAAGATCGGGAGCTGCACCGTGACCGACGGCAGTTCGTCGAATCGCCCGCGTGGCTGCACGTCCCGGCGGATGTGCCTAAGGAACAAGTAGATGATCGACCATCGATGGATCCCGTATGCCGACAGGCCGACCAGCACCACGAGATAGCATGCGCTCCAGATGTAATTATTAAGAACCGTCTCCATCGAATCGGTTAGTGATTCCCCTCATTCAAAACGCGGCGAAAGAATCCAAAAGCGCCCCTGAGGTCAAGCGCAAAACCCCAATGTGGCATGGCCACGCGAGGCCGGACGCCCGGCCCCAACCTTCGTCGAATCAGCGGCTTCCGAGGGCAGCGCGCCGGGTGGGACGCCGCGGAGACGGTCCGGTCGATGACTGGAGTTTCAATCGAGGAAATGATAGGTTGCGGCATGGGACAATCGACATTGCAGGAACTACGCCAAAAAGACCGCGCATACCACATTCATCCGTTCACGAACCACGTCGAGATGCATCGCGGAGGCACCCACTGGATCAAATCGGGTGACGGCTGCCACCTCATCGACGAACAGGACCGCCGCCTGCTGGACGGGCTCGCCGGACTTTGGTGCGTGAATGTCGGTTACAACTGCGCCGCCATCGTCGAGGCGGTGCATGCGCAAATGGAGGAACTGCCCTACTATCCCTCGTTTTTCAACTCCACCACCGAGCCCCCCGTGTTGCTCGCCGAGTGGCTGGCGAATCATGCGCCAGCCCGGCTCAACAAGGTCATCTATTCGAACTCGGGCTCCGAGGCGAACGAGACGGCGCTCAAGATCATCCGCGCCTATTGGAAGCTCCGGGGCAAATCCCACAAGCGCAAGGTCCTCTCGCGCGAGTTCGCCTACCATGGAGTGACGCTCGCCGCCACCAGCCTGACCGGCCTGCCAAATTGCACCGAGCCGTTTGATTTGCCGCTCGAGAATTTCATCCACGTGCCCGCACCCTACGCCTGGGCGGCACGCACGGCGCTGTCTCCCGCGGCCTTCGGGGCGGATGTCATTGCCAGGACCGCGGAGATCATCGACCGCGAGGGGCCGGAGACCATCGCAGCGATGTTCGTGGAGCCGATCCAGGGTGCCGGCGGGGTCATCATTCCGCCGCCGGGCTATCTCGCCGCGCTGCGCGGGCTTTGCCGGGAGCGCGACATTTTGTTCGTTGCGGACGAAGTGATCACCGCCTTCGGCCGGCTCGGTGTGTGGTTTGCCAGCGAGAGGGAACAGCTTGATCCCGACATCCTCAACGTCGCGAAGGGGCTCACCAGCGGCTACCTGCCGCTCGGGGCGACGCTTGTGAGCGACGAGATCGTCGAGGTGATCCATTCCGGCGGCTACTTTGCGCACGGCTACACCTACACCGGCCATCCGGTCTGCACGGCGGCGGCGCTTGCGAACCTGCGTGTGATCGAGAGCCTCGGCCTCGTGGACCGCGTGCGCGACGACGTCGGACCCTACTTTCAAAGCAAGCTGGCCGGGCTGGCTTCGCATCCGGCGGTCGGCGAGGTCCGCGGCGACGGCCTCATCGGCGCCGCCGAACTCGTGCCGCGCGGTGGACGCGACGCGCTGCGACCGGGCATGATGCTCGGTCTGAAGGCGGCGGACAACATCCGTGAGGAGGGCTCCATCGTGCGGGGCATTCGCGATCTCATCGCGCTCGCGCCGCCGCTCATCATCACCCACGGGGAGATCGACGAATTGTTTGATTCGGCGCGGCGCGGGCTGGACAGGCTCTGGAATTAGAGTGTATTGGCAGAAAGCCGTCCGGCGTTTCTGATGAATGCAGCCACCGCCATGCTCGACCGACCGCCGGGCGATGCGAATCCTCCTTTCCCAGAGGAAGTTCCCGCGCTGCGCACATTTTTCCGGCTCGCAGACGGCCGCCCGCACGCCTGCGAGGAGCAGGAGGCGCAGATCATCGCCTACAACAATCCCGGACCCGCCGAGGAGGCCGAGCTGCTCGCCCGGTTCAACATCGACAGCCACACGCTCCAATCGTCGCTCGATCCGGAGGAAATCTCGCGTCTCGAATTCGAGCCCGACCATGCGGCGGTGATCTTCAAACGCCCGAAGAGCTACTGCGCCGACGACAACTTTTTGCTCAAGGTCACCTCGACGGGCGCCTTCCTTTACGCGGATTTGCTGGTCGTCATCATGCCCGACGACGCCCCACTCTTCGAGGGGCGTCCGCCATTTCCGGTGCAATCGCTGCAGGACGTCATCCTCCGCCTGCTCTACCAGTCCATCTCGCATTTCGAGGGCCACTTGAAGGCGATCAACATGCTCTCCGACTCCCTCGAGAAGCGGCTCGCGAAGTCGATGGAGAACAAATACCTGCTCAACATGTTCGCCCTCGAGAAGAGCCTAGTTTACATCCTCAATTCGCTGAGTTCGAACAGCACGCTGTGCGAAAAGCTGCGGCTCAGCGCCTCGCGTCTGGGCTTCGACGGCGACCAGATCGGCGTGCTCGAGGACATCTCGATCGAGAACAAGCAGTGCTTCCGTCGGGCGCAGATTTACTCCGAGGTGCTTGGCGGGCTGATGGATTCGCGCGCATCCATCGTGAGCAACAATCTGAACCACCTCATCAAGAAGTTTACGATCATCACGATTGCCATCATGCTGGCGAACCTCATCGTGAGCATCTTCTCGATGAACGTGAAGATCCCCTGGCAGGAGCACGAAAGCCTGTGGCCGTTCTTCGTGATCAACGTTCTCGCCGCCGGCTCCGCGCTCGCAGTGCTCTGGCTCTGGCGGGTGAGGAAATGGTGACGACTCAATTCAGGCTCGGGTCGTCGGGCATGCCGGCAAGCAGTCGATACACCGGGCCGAGCCCGTGCATGACGTCCTGCCAGGCTGTTTCCGGGTTGCGCATGTGGATCAGCTTGCGGCTCGGAGGGAAGACGAGCCACGCCTTCTCGGCGATCTCTTCTTCGAGCTGGCCGCGACTCCACCCCGCGTAGCCGAGAAATGCGCGCAGGCCGGGTTGGAATTCCGGCGGGATGACCGGCTCCTCGCTCGCGTTGCCAAAGCCGCGAAACGCGATGGCGCTGGGCGACTCGTGCCATTGCATGCTGGCGAGCAGCAGCTCATCGGCGCCCACGGGACCGCCGTAAAAAACCGGGACGCGCCGCAGCGGCGTGGCACCGGCCGAGTGGTTCGGAAACTCCGCCATCGTCTTGCGCAGGGGACGGTTGAGCACGAGGCCGATCGCGCCGTCGTCGGCATTGTGATGGGAGAGAAACAGGATGGTGCGGCGAAAATTCGGATCGCGCAGGTTGGGATGGGCCACCAGCAGCGAGCCGGTCATATTCCCGGCGGAAGGCTGATCTCGCATCAGCGCAGTTTATCGCCTGGCGGCTGCTTCGCAAGCGGGGGAGTGCAGGCCTTTAGCGCGGATTCGCGGCTGGCCGGGATGCGGCCGCACTGCGCGGCGAGGATGTGAATCGGATCGTTGCGTGCGGCCGTATCGCCGACGCCCAGCGCGCGGCACAGCTCCGCCTCGAAGTGGTGGATCGCGCGGGGCGCGCTCCGATGCGAGCGCAGGTAGCCGATCGCGCGGCGCAGCAGATCGAAGACTTCCTCCGCCTGTCCGCCCGGCTCGGTAACCTGGTCCACCAAATCGGCGAAATACGACGCCGCCGCGAGATTCGCATAATGCCGCCCTTCGCCGTCAAATGGCCGGAGCAGTGCAACCTCGCGGAGGGCATGCACTTCGCCCGTGCGGCTGCGGGCGAAGGCGATCTCCGCTTCGTAGAAAAGGTCGAGCTTGCCCGCGAAGGCGCCGCCGGGCCGCAATGCGCCGCGGGCGGAGGTTTTCACCTTGCCGTGGGTGCGCGTGAGCCACACGCAGATCAGACTGGTCTCGGCAAACCGGATGCGACGGATGAGAATGGCGTGGGCTCGTTCCACCGAATATCGTAATTCACTCCATCTGCTCGATGAGGCACTGCTGCATGAACGCGTAAAGATTGACGCGAAAAATGTTCATCCCCCGCTCGTTCGACAAATCGGGAGGTTCGGTCGCGCCGAGTGCGCTTTCGTTGAAACCGAGATCGGCGGCGAGGGCGAGACGGGCCTGATTCAGCACGTTCAGCCAGGCGTCGGCGTGCTTGAGCGGGATCGTAATCTCGAAGGTGTCCTTGCGCTGCACAAGGCTTTTGAGATCAGCGGCGACCACGTCGCGCGCGGAACGGAATTGCTCCTGTAGCCCGGGTTCGACGAATGCCTTCCAATCCGATCGCAGGTCGCGAAGATTCTCGTCGTGGGACGGCTCGGGATAGAACCGCTGCTGCGCCTCATCGGAGAGCGCGCCGGGCTCGACGAGCGCGGGCAGACTGCGCACGAGTTCGGCGAGCAGCGGATGGATGTGGCGGAAGCCGACGCGCGACTTTCCGGGGACATAAAACTCCATGCGGCGATTATTCCCCCGCGCGCTCGACCGTGGCGAGCAGGAGGTAGCCGTGGAGCTGCTGCACGTAGAGCTCCGCCTTCTCGCGCTCGCCGGTCCAAAGGACGGAGCGCCCCCGTTCATGCACCTCGAGCATGTGCTTTTGCGCCCGTTCGCTGGAGAATCCGAACACGCGGCGGAAGACCATTGCGACGTAGCTCATGAGGTTCACAGGGTCATTGTGCACGACGACATTCCAAGGCTGGGCCAGCTCGGTTTCGGTCTCGCTTGCGGGCAGTTCGGTCGTCTCCGTGGCCATGGTGGTCAGGCGGCGCGCAGCTCGATCGACGGTCCTCCCAGCGGTTCGATGCAGCGGGCGACGAAATCGCAGACCGCGGAGACGCCGGCGGTCGGGGCGCCCGCGCACATTTCCTGAAAAATGTAGGCCCCGACGGCGATTGTGTCGGGCAGCGAAAAGGCGCCGCAGCGGGCGGCGAAGACGATGGCAAGATGGCCGGAAGCGGTGTCGGTGCGCAGGTTTTCGGCCAGGCGGGGCAGGAGGCGGTCGCCGCGCAGGTCGCTGCCATGGAGTGCGAGGCGGCGCCCGGCCCGGATGCTGGCGGTCCGCAGCCCGTCGCCGAGTTGCTCGGAGAGCCGGCGGTCAAGCGCGGCGAGCTCGCGCACTTCGCACCGGCGTGCGTGCCCGAGAGCCCCTCGCAGGGCGGGCAGCAGAATCGGCGCGAAAACATCGTCCCGCCACGCGGTGGTCGAGAGCGGGAATGCGGCGCCCGCCCGGAAAGTCACCGGCGCGCACACGGCGAAGTCGGGATTTGCGATGCGCGTGGCGGCCCAGATCGGCCCCAGCCCGTGGCGGATTTCCCCGGCGTCCTCAATTTCTGAAATCTGGTTCATGCAATTCCCGCACTCTAACCCGACTTGCGCACCGCATTCAAAATCTTTGCCTGCCTGGATCGCATGCGGCGTGCCGCCGGTTCACTCAAATCATCGAATCCATTCAAATGCAGCAAGCCGTGGATGATGTAGAGCACCAATTCGTCGTCGAGCGAATTGCCATAGCGGGAGGCATTCGTGGCGGCGGCGGCGGCGCAGACAACGATCTCGCCGTAGGGGAACGTGATCACGTCTGTCGGTCCGGCGATGCCCATAAACTGGACATGCACGCGGCTCATCGCCAAAGGTGAGACAATGCTCACGGCGATCTCGGGCAGGTCTGCCAGCGCCGGGGACAGCGGGCCCGATTCCGCGAGGCAGAGCGGAAGCGCGTGGCGGACGAGCCGGCGGATGCGCGCGAGATCGAGGCGCAGGGCGCGCTGCCGGCTCGCGATGGAGATTTGCGGCGGCAATGCCGGCGGGTCAGGCGGCCGACTGCTCGGAGCGCTTCGGCGTCGCGCCATCCCTGGGCTCCCTGGCTTCGCGGCGGGACGGGTAGGCGACGCGCGAGTGCATCATGCTCGCGAGGGTGGAGCGAAAGCTTTCGGCGATGCGGCGGATCTCGTCGAGCGTGAGCGGACATTCGTCGAGCTGATGATCGGCGATGCGCGTATCGATCAGGTCATGCACGAGATCGTCGATGCGCTGCGCGGTCGGACGCTCGAGGGAGCGGGAGGCGCTCTCGACGGTGTCGGCCAAGCTGACGATGGCGATCTCGCGCGTCTGCGGCTTCGGACCGGGGTAGCGGAAACTCTCCTCGCGCACCTCGGGGATGTCGTCGTCGCGCAGGTTCATGATCTTGCCGCCGAGGCGGGCATCCTGCTGCTGCTGGAGCGCGCGCTGGTAAAAATACCCGACGAGAGAGGTGCCGTGGTGCTGGTTGATCACATCGACCACAAGGGGATTCAGCTTGTTCTTGAGGGCCAGATCGACGCCTTCCTTGACGTGGGCGATGATGATGAGCGCGCTCATCGTGGGCGTGAGTTCGTCGTGCGGGTTATGGCCCGGAGGCATGTTCTCGTTGAAATACTCGGGTTTCACGAGCTTGCCGATATCGTGAAAGTAGGAGCAGACGCGGCAGATGGTGGGGTTCGCGCCGACGGCCTCGGCGGCGGCTTCGGAGAGATTCGCGACGGCGAGGCTGTGGTGGTAGGTGCCGGGCGCCTCCATCGACATGCGGCGGAGCAGCGGGTGATTCATGTCCGCCATTTCGAGCCAGGAGATGTCGGTCGTGAGGTTGAAGAGCGTCTCGATGGCGGGAAGGATGCCGCTGACGATGATGGCGGTCGCCAGGCCCATGCCGACGGCAAAGAGGCTTTGCCAGCCGATCATTTTCCAGTCGGTGCCTTCGAGTTGGATCGGGCTGATGAGGCCGAATGTGGCGGCAAGTATCCAGGTGGCGATTCCGACATACAGGCCGGCGCGGATGAGCCGGCTGCGGCGGCGGACCTGCAGGGTCACGAATACCGCGATAAAGCCGGTGATGAGCGACAGGACGATGAAGGCGGGGTTGATGACCGGCAGAAGGAAGCTGCCCCAGAGGCTGCAAAAAACGGCCGCGAAGAGCCCGTGATGGCGGCCGATGAGCACCGAGAGGATGAGCGGGGCGAACGCGTAGGGGAACAACAGCGGGGCGATGTCGGGATTGATCGCATTCGCAAGGATGAGTCGCACGCCGGCGAGCTGGAGGAAGCAGACGGAGAGGACGAGGAGAAGCCGGGAGTTGCTTTCGACCGTCTTCGGCTGGTTGATCCACAGCGAGGCGATGGCGGTCGCGAAGACGAGCAGGCAGATGAGAAAATACTTGAGCGGCTCGGATTGCGCCCCGGAAAAAATGAGGATCCCGAGGCCGGCGTTGAATGCCGCCATGATGGCGATCTTCGCGGGCCAGCCGCCTTCGAGTTCATCGACGATCGGGCTGTCGAGCTGCTTGCGCCGGGTTTTCGGACTGCTGAGGCCCTGGCTGATCAAGCGGCGGCGTTGAAAAATTTTCCACATGGGCTGGGAAGTTTAGAGGATGGAATCCTGGAGCCCGCGATGCTTGCGGTAGGCTCGCAGGATGCGTTGGACGAGCGGATGACGCACGACGTCGGATTCTTGAAAGACGTGAAAGCCGATGCCCTCGACATGGCGGAGGGCATCGACCGCCTCGACCAGGCCGCTGCGCTTGTTGCGCGGCAGGTCGATCTGCGTGTGGTCGCCGGTGACGACGCATTGCGAATCGGCGCCCAGGCGGGTGAGGAACATGAACATCTGCTCGGTGGTGGTATTTTGAGCCTCGTCGAGAATGATGAATGCGTTGCTGAGGGTGCGTCCGCGCATGTAGGCGAGCGGGGCGATCTCGATGACGCCGCGGTCCATGTGGCGCTGGAGTTCCTCGACCTCGAGCATGTCGTGGAGGGCGTCGTAGAGGGGCCGCAGGTAGGGGAGAAGCTTCTCCTGAAGATCGCCGGGCAGGAAGCCGAGCGCTTCGCCGGCCTCCACGGCGGGACGGGTGAGGATGATGCGGCCGACCTTTTCCTGCTTGAGCGCGGCGACGGCGAGCGCCATGGCGAGGTAGGTTTTGCCGGTGCCGGCCGGGCCGATGCCGAAGGTGATGTCGTAGGTGCGAATCGTCTCGATGTAGGAACTCTGCCCCTCGGTCTTCGGAACGATCGGCGGCTTGCGCGACGAGCAGAGGATTTTGTGGTCCAGGAGCCGCGAGAGATTTTTCGTCTCGCCCCCGGCGACGCTGCGCAGGGCGTATTCAAACTCGTGGCGGCGAATGGTGAGGCCGCGCCGGCGGGCCTCGTCCAGCTCGGCGAAGAGGCGGCGCACGAGTTCGATCTGCGACGGTTCGCCGTCGATGCGCAAGACGCTGTCGCGGGCGACCAGGCGCACGTTGAGTCGGGCTTCGAGCTCCTTGAGCAGCTTTTCATCGTTCGCGTAGAGCGACTGGAGGGCCCGGGCATTCTCGAATTCGATCGTGGCCGCGTCCGTCGGGGCATGAGGTGCGGGTGGCGAAGCGGCGGGCATGGTGCTAGCGATAGCCGTAAACGAGCGCCCACGGGGTGCGCTCCTGCGACGATTTTTTGACCTCGACGATGGCGTAGTAGGTGCCCGTTTGCTTGGGATTCACCAACACGGCGGCGAAGCGGCCCTTTTGCCAGTTTTGCGATTCAGCGAGTTTGCCTTTCGAGTCATAGACATGCACGGTGAGGGTCGCATCGTCGGCGTCGGTGCCGAGGCAGAACCAGTATCCATTGCCGCGGAAGAGCTGGGCGGTGACGGCCTTTTGGTCGCCGACGCCGAGGTCGCCGCCCCAGGCGTCTTCGCGGAAGGTGTAGCCTTGCTTGACGTAGGGAGTGGCGGCCTCGTAAGCGAACGAGAGGGCGTCGTCCACGGTGGCCCGCAGGACGAGGGGCAGGACCAGCAGGATGATGGCCGCTGGGAGAAGGCGTATTTTCACAAGGGGTTCAGGCGTCGGACGAGGTGATCGTGAGGACCATCTGGCTGGTCACGGTGTGAATGCGATCCACGCTTTGCGGGCTGATCTTGCGCCCTTCGCCCTCGATGATGAGCGGGCGGATTTCGTCGAGCATGGTCTTGAGCTGCGCGACGAGGCCGCTCTTGCGCAGGCGCGGGCTCATGCCGTCGAGCCGCCGGTCGAAGTAGTTCAACAGCTCGGGCTGATGCAGCAGTTCGGCGCGCTGGGGTTTGTAGTCCTTCTGGACGATGGATGTGAGCACCTCGGTGCCACGCACCCATCCGCCCAAGCTGACGAGCTGAGCGAGATCTTCGTCGTTGAGTTCGTTCATCGCCCCGCGCACGTCCTGGAGCGCGCCGTCGAGTTCACGCCGGGCACCCGCCCAATCGCGGCTGTCGGCCTTGTCCACGATGGCCTTGCTGCGGGAGACGACGGCCTTCTCGACGCCGACGGCGCGCGAAAGGTCGAGCACATCGCGGCCGATTTCCTTCACGCGCTCGCTGTCCTCGGCCTCGACGGCGATGAAGCCCTCGGCGATGACGGTGCCGAGCAGCAGGGCGACCTGGGCGCGGTTTCCGGAATTTTTGCCAAGGGATTCGCGGAGTTCACCCTTCCAATTGGGAGATCCGAGCTTGTCGAGCACGTTGAAGACCTCGCTTGGCACGGGGACGACGACGTCCTGGACCGCGGCGGCGGGGAATTTGGAAAGGTCGATCTGGTCGGGCGCGGACTCGGCGCGGACCCGGATCGTCGTGGCAAGCAGGGTGGCGGCCGCCGTGAGAACAACCGCCCGTGGGGCGGTGGCGGAAGCGATCCCGAAAATGGTGATTCTCATATAGGGCGCAATTTATTTAGTGTCCGGCTTCCCGCAACGAAGCGGCCGCCGACGGGTATCCTTAATGAATCGTGATAGAATACACAATATCCTAAGTGCCGCATCCTCGAAGCGCATTCTGGTGATCGGCGATGTGATGCTGGACGAGTTCGTATGGGGCAGGGTTTCGAGGATATCGCCCGAGGCGCCTGTGCCGGTCGTCGAGGTCTCGAAGGAAAGCAGCTACCCGGGCGGCGCGGCGAATGTCGCGCGCAACCTCGCAGAATTCACCCGATCCGTGCGGGTGCTGGGGGTGGTCGGGCGGGACGGATACGGCGCGCACCTTCGCGGCCTGCTCGAGGAGGAGGGAATTCAGACCGATTGCCTCGTCGAAGTGGCGGGCGTTCCGACGATCGTGAAGACGCGGATCATCGCCCGCCAGCAGCAGGTCGTGCGTGTGGATCGCGAAACCCGCGCGGCGCCATCCGCCGGGACGCTCCGCGCGATTCTTGCGCAAGTGGATCGCGTGCTGCCGGAGACCGACGCGATCATCTTCGAAGATTATGGAAAGGGGCTCATCGCCCAGGAACTCAAAGACGGGGTTTGTGCGCTCGCGCGGACGCGCGGCATCTTGGTGACCGTCGATCCGAATCCCGCGAATCCGCTCGACTGGTCCGGAGTCACGGCGATCAAGCCGAACCGGGCCGAAGCATTTGCCGCCGCCGGCATTCCGCCCGGCGAGCCGGCGGCCGATCCGATGCGCGATGCGCCGCTGCTCGAGGCGGGCCGGCGGCTGATTGAACGGTGGCGGGTCGGGCAATTGCTCATCACGCTGGGCGAGCACGGCATGCTTCTTTTCGACGACGGAGCGCCCCCATACCATACGCCGACGCGCGCGCAGGAGGTCTTCGACGTATCGGGCGCCGGCGACACGGCCATCGCACTTTACACGCTCGCGCTCACGGCGGGGGCGACGGCGCGCGAGGCCGCCGAGCTCGCGAACCATGGGTCCGGAATCGTAGTCGGCAAACTGGGCACGGCCACGGTGGATGCAGCGGAACTCGTGGCGAGCTTCCCGGGGTGAATATCCTTCCATGCGAACACGCCTTCTCATTCCCGCTTTCCTGACGGCATGCCTGCTCGGCGGTTGCGCCGGCGGCGGGAGCTACCACGGCTACAAATGGAGGCCTTACACGGTGCGCGGCGTCTATTATCAGCCGCTCAGCCCGCGAGAGGCCGTCGGTTTCACCGAGGAAGGCGTCGCTTCACACTATCGCGAGGGCTGGTTCCTGTTTCCCGGCAAGACGGCGCTCGGCGAGTCGATGTATGGCTGGACGACTGGAGGCGCACACAAGACGCTGCCGCTTCCGTGCCGGGTGCGTGTGACGAACCTCCGCAACGGTCGCAGCACCGTCATTCGACTGAATGATCGCGGGCCCTTCGTCGGAGATCGCATTCTCGACGTCACCGCGCCCGTGGCGAAAAAGCTCGGCTTCTACGAGCGCGGCACCGCCCCCCTGCGAATCGTCGTGCTGAGCGTCGGCGATGGACGCTATCGGATTCGGTGATGCCAAGGGTGCGGGCCTCACGATGCTCCGGCCGCTATTTTTGGGAGACCTTTTTCGTGTATCCCGTAATCCGGTTGAGGGCTTCGTAGCGGGGGGCGAGCGTTTGGGCCCTGGAGAGAGCCGACTGTGCGAGTTTCCGCTTCCCATCGGTGCGCTGCGCGGTCTGACTCTCGCGGAGGAGCGCGTCGTATTTGGACTGGACGAGGGCGATGGCCTGATCCTGCCGCTCGTAGAGCGCCTGGTAGCGGTGTCGTTGCACAAAGAGCAGGCCCGCGCTGATCGCCAGACCCAGGGCGAGGATCGAAATAAGAAGCGATTTCATAGGCGCATGCCAACGTCCGCCGTCGCGCCCGGGTCGCAAGTGTTTTCCCGTTTTGCGGTCGGAGCCCATTCGTCGAAACCAACGCTGCAAATCCGGACTCCTTGGGAAAAGCGCCTGGGAAGATTTGCGCAATTCGTCGGGTTCGCCTTGAATTTCCGCCCGATGGACCTCGCATCCACGCTCAACATCCGCGTCCTGCCCCGGGCGAAGCGGACGACTGTCGAGCGGATGGCGGACGGCGGGTGGAAGGTGCGGCTGCGGGCCCGGGCCGTGGAGGGACAGGCAAACGCCGCGCTGCTGGAGCAGCTCGCGGAGTGGTTGGAGGTTTCGAAGTCGGCGGTGCGGCTCATGCGCGGGCAGACGAGCCGGCAGAAGGTGGTCGCGGTGAGCGGACTGGATGCCGGGGAAGCCGTTCGCCGGCTGGATGCCGTGGCGCGGGGCGGCTAGTCGCGGGCGAGGAGTTCGAGGGTGGTGGCGAGGGTTTCGCGCACGCCGGGCAGGAACCCGCGCTCTCGGTGAAATACCAGGATACGGAAGCCGCCTTTGTGCAGGAGCGAGACGGGACCGGACTCGGCGTAGAGCGTGATTGTGGGCTGGAATTCGAGCCCGGAGGATTTTCCGAGACCATCCAGCAGCTCGCGGGCGTTTGCGGCGAGCGATGGCGCGTCCAGACCGGCGGGGAAGCCGGAGGAACACACCGTCTCCGCGCCACGGACGAGGGCGCAGCCCTGGAGGCCGGGCAGGCCGCCTGCCAGCTCGATGAGGCGGGAGGCGGTGACTTCATCCTCCGTCATATAAATCCGCTGGAGTCGGGATTGCAGTTTGGCCGGGATGCGCAAGGCGGAGAGTGCGACCGGCTCAGGCGGCGGTTCGGTCTTTGCCACGGGCTCTGCTGTTGATTTTGTCTCGACGGCAACCTCGTTGCTTTTGGCCTCGGCGACGGGACCGGCCTCTTTCTCCGGCTCGGAAATCAATTCCCGTCGCGTTTCGGGTCGGTAGGCGATTGCGACGCGGTCGGTCGGCAGGGCGACCCATTCGGGCGCGCCGTCGATGGACCGAATGCAGCCGGGCAGCAGGTTGCGCAGCCGGGAGAAGCGGATGCGGGGAAAGTTTGCCTCGAGAATCTCGGCGCTGGGCAGGGCGAGTTCGCGGCGTTTGTCCTCGTCCGTGCCGTTCCACGCTCCCTCGGGCAGCAAGGCGGTGAGGTCGTCCACGGTGAGGCGCACCGCTGCGGGCGGCACGGTGAAGTAGCGATACCGTGGCGGGGAGGGAGGGTGGGCGGGGGCTTCCGGCGGAGCGCTCATTGGAGGAGCGCATCGTGGCAGTCGATGGCGCGGGATGCAATGCGAAGCGGCTGGATTTGACTTGATGAATGGCGCGGGGCGGCGGGATGTTGGGGCGTGAATTTCGATTTCAAGTTTACGGCGGATGGTCTCGTGCCCGCCATCGTGCAGGAGGCCGCGGACGGCACCGCCGGGGAGAATCGCCCGCCGACGGGCCGCGTCCTGATGTTCGCGTGGCTCAATCGCGAGGCGATCGAGAAATGCATGGAGACCGGGCTGATGCACTATTGGAGCCGGTCGCGCGGCCGGTTGTGGCTGAAGGGCGAGACCAGCGGCCACACGCAGCGGATTGTGCGCTGGTTCCGGGATTGCGACGCGGACGTGCTGCTCTTCGAAGTCGAGCAAGCCGGCGGGGCGTGCCATACAGGCTACCGGAGCTGTTTTTTCGAGGAGCTGGATCGCGGGGCAAAGCCGCTGCCGATTCGCGAGGAGAAAGTCTTCGACGACGGCGCGGTTTATTCCGCGTAACGGGCCACGAAGAGGTGGCTGTTGAACGGCGTGCGGCCCCACAGCGGGCGCACCTCGCAATGGCAGCCGGCGGCCTCGAACGGCGCGACGATTTCGTCGATGGTGGGGAACTGGACTGGTGCCGGCGACGGAATCCAGCCGCTCCATCGCGTCCAGCGCTCCTCGAGAGCCGTGAGCCGGCAGCGCCACGAGGCATCATGCACGGCGACACGAATCAGCACGGCGGCGCCGCTTCGGGCCCGCGCGGCAAGGCGCCGCAGCAATTCCGGCCGTTCAGCGGCCTCGATGTAATGGAGAACATCGAACAGGACGAGATTCGCATCGGTCGCCGGAAGGTGGGTGGCATCGCCGACTGCGAAATGCAGGTTCCGCAGGCCGCCTTTCTCCGCTGCGGAGAGCGCGAGCCGGATTTTCCGCGCGTCGAAATCGAAGCCGTGGATCGGGGCGTGGAAGTTGCGGTCGCGTAGGTAGTGGGCGAGCAATCCGAGGCCGCACCCGATGTCCATGATCGGCAGGTTCGAATCGCCAAGGTGATCGAGGACGGCGCGATAGGCGGGATCCGTGGCGATTTTCCCGATGATGTAGCCGCGCATCGGCAGGGAGCAGGGGAAACGCCAGGCGATGCGCCGCAGCCGTGCGCGCCGCGCGAGGAAGCCCTCCGGCGCCTCAGTCGCCGATGGGCTCGGCGACGAGATCATAGACCTGGGTGCCGGTGACGCGGGCGTCGATGAACCGGCCGACGGGAGCGTCCGCCTTGAGGACGACCTTGCAATCGACGTCGGGGGCATCGTGCGCGGTGCGGCCCGCGCGCGGTTGCTCGACGAGCACGCGGATTGCGCGGCCGACCTGTGCGAGGGCGAGTTCCGCGGCGATGCGCTGCTGGAGTTTCATCGCGGCCCGGTGGCGGCGGTTCTTTGTCGCGGTGGGGACTTGATTTTCCATCTTCGCGGCGCGGGAGCCGTCCTCGCGCGAATAGGCGAAGACACCGAGGCGCTCGAAACGGACGCGCTCGATGAACTCGAGCAGCGAGGCGAAATGCTCGTCGGTCTCGCCGGGGAAGCCGACGATGAAGGTCGTGCGGATGGCGAGATGGGGAATGTTCGCGCGCAGGCGGGCGATGAGGTCCTCGATGTGCGCGCGCGACGTTTCGCGGCGCATCGCGCCGAGCATGTCCTGATGGATGTGCTGGAGCGGCATGTCCACGTAGGGAACGACGCGGGAATTGCGCGCGATGGCGGCGATCAACTCGTCGCTCCAGTGCGCGGGATGCGTGTAGAGCAGGCGAACCCAGAATTCCCCGCCGATCTGCCCGAGTTCGTCGAGCAAGTGGATGAGCGTGGTCCCGCGCGAGCTGTCCACGGGCTGCGTGGGGGAAGGGCCCCGCACCTTTCCATCCGGACCGGCCTTCCGCTCCCAGAGGTCCATTCCGAAGTAGGTCGTGTCCTGGCTGATGAGATTGAACTCGCGCACGCCGGTGGCGAGGCGTGCGCGGACCTCCCGCACGATGGAATCGATGGTGCGGCTGCGGTGGCGGCCTCGCATCTGCGGGATCACGCAGAAGCTGCACGGGTGGTTGCAGCCCTCGGCGATCTTCACGTAGGCGGTGTGCGCGGGGGTGAGCTGAAACTTCGGCGTGGTATAGTCGGGGATGTAACGCGAGCCGCGGGTGACGAGATTCACCGCGCTCTCGTCATGCGCCGGATCGAAAAGCGAATCGAGAATCGTGCCGGCCTGCACGACCTGGTCGAGACCGATGAAGGCGTGGACCTCGGGCAGCTCCCGGCGGAGCTCGCCCGCGTAGCGTTGCGAGAGGCAGCCGCTCACGACGAGCTTCTGGCCGTCGCGCAGGCGCGCGCCGGCCTCGAGAATCGCGTCGATGGATTCCTGTTTCGCCGCGTCGATAAAGCCGCAGGTGTTCACGACGATCACGTCGGCCTCGTCGGAATTCGCGGTGATTTCGTAGCCGCGGGTGGCGGCGTCGCCGAGCATGACTTCAGCATCGACGAGGTTTTTCGCGCAACCGAGGCTGATCATTCCCACCTTGCGGGCGGATGGCTGTGCGAGGACTTTGGGCATCGAGAGATTTGCCGGGCGGCGAGGGTAAATCAGTCCCGGACTAGTGGGCGGCCTGGGGTGTGGGATCGGGAGTGGAACCGAGAAGGAATGCGCGGTCGTCAGTCGCGGCATTTTTTGCGGGCGGCGCAGGCGCAGCGGCGGCGTCCTGCCGTGGAGCGGGCTTTTCCACCTCGACGGCGGCTGGGAGCGGCGTGGGCGGCGCGGAAATTTTGACCGGCGCTTCGAATGCCTGTCCGGCCCCGGGAGCGAGATTGGTGAGATGCATGTCGGGTTTCGGCGCCTGCTCGACGATCACGATCTTTGGCTCGGGTTCGGGAGTTGGCGCCGGCTTGTCCACTGCGGCGGTGAGGCGGTTCGCGGTGATGGCGAGATAAGTGATGACGCCTCCGCCGCCGACGAGAACGACCAGTGCGGTGATGAGCAGGAAGATATGGAGCGCGGTATTCCGCTTGAGCGGCCGCGAGACGAGATCGCGGCGCAGCGAAGGCAGCTCGCCTGGCGCGGCGTTGATGTATTGGTAGCCTTCGCTGCCGGGCTCGCCGCGGTCGGGCAGGTGCTCGCGGATCGTCTGCATCGGAATGCCGAGGTACTTCGCGTAGGCGATGAGAAACATGCGCGCGTAGCTCGGGTTCGTAAAATGGGAGAGGTCGTCGGCCTCCATGTCGCGAATGCGCTGCGGACGCATGCGGGTCTCCTTCGCGGCCTTTTCCACGGCGATGCCGTGCTTCTCGCGCTCGGACGCGAGGAGTGCGCCGATGGGAAGCATTAGCTGGCCGTTGGACCGGTCGGGTTTCATGACAGGGATTTCAGGTCGATCAGGATTTCGCGATCTTTCGCGCCGTCCTTCGGCCCGAGAATTCCGCGCTGCTCGAGGATGTCCACCACCCGGGCGGCGCGCGTGTATCCCAGCCGGAGCCGGCGCTGGAGCATCGACGTCGATGCCTTGCCTTCCTGCTTAATGATTTCGAGACATTTATCAACCAGTTCTTCGTCCTCGTCGCTGATTTCGTCCTCGGGTTGCGTGACCCGCGTCAATTTCTCGTGAATTGTGGGCTCGAATTGCGGTTCCGCGTTTGCCGAAACGAATTCCACCACGCGGCGAATTTCGTCGTCCGTGACGAGCACGCCCTGCGAACGAATGAGCTTCGACGTGCCGGGCGGCAGGTAGAGCATGTCGCCCTGGCCGAGCAGTTTCTCGGCGCCGTTTTCGTCGAGGATCACCCGGCTGTCGATCTTCGAGGCCACCTGGAAGGCGATGCGGCTTGGGATGTTGGCCTTGATGATGCCGGTGACGACGTCGGCGCGGGGCGTCTGCGTGGCGACGATGAGGTGGATGCCGGCGGCGCGGGCCTTCTGGGCGATGCGGGCGACGGCGGCCTCGACGTCGGCGGGCGCGGTCTGCATGAGGTCCGCCAGCTCGTCGATGATGACGACGATGTAGGGCATGTGGTCGGGAATGATGAGTTCATCGTCGTCGCGGGGAACGGTGATCTTCGGCGCCGGTTCGTTGACGGCTTCCTCGATGTCGAAATCGGGGGCGGCGGGATGCAGCTTCGACGCCGTGTCGGTGGGAGACTCGAAGGGTTCGTCGATGGGAGTGGGTTCGGCGGGAGTGCCGCCCTCCTCGGCGTCGAGTTCGGCCTGGGATTTCGGTTTCGGTCGCGCGTTGAAACTGGCGATATTGCGCACGCCGCATTTCGCGATGATGCGGTAGCGCAGCTCCATCTCGTCCACCACCCAGCGCAGGGCGAGCAGGACCTTTTTCGGCTCCGTGACGACCGGGGTGACGAGGTGGGGCAGCGTATTGTAGAGCTGCATCTCGACGACCTTCGGGTCGATCATGATGAAGCGCAGTTCCTCGGGGGTGAAGCGGAAGAGCAGGCTCGCGATGATCGCGTTGATACAGACGCTTTTTCCGCTGCCGGTGGTGCCTGCGACGAGGCCGTGCGGCATTTGCGCGAGGTCGGCGATGATCGTATTGCCGTAAACATCCTTGCCGAGGGCGAGCGGGAGGCGGGCCTTCGAGTTCACCCACGCATCGGTCTCGAACAGTTCGCGCAGGGTGACCTTTACCTTGTTGGCGTTGGCGATCTCGATGCCGACCGTGTCCTTGCCCGGGATGGGCGCGAGGATGTTGATGCGTTCCGCGCGGGTGGCGCGGGCGATGTCGCGTTCGAGGCTGGAGATGCGGTCCACGCGCACGCCTTTGGCGGGGTAAAGCTCGTATCGCGTGATGGTCGGGCCCTTCGTGATGTCGCCGGGGCTGGCCTGGATGCTGAACTGCGCAAGCGTCTCGATGATGACGTCCTGCGTGGCCTTGAGTTCGGCGGGATCGGTGCGCGCGAGGCCGCTTGTGTCGGCCGGGTCGAGCAGATCGAGCGACGGGAGCGTGTAGTTCTCGAGATGCAGGCCCTGCAACCCCGGAATGAGCGCGGGGGCATTCACCTTTTTCTTCGAGGCCTTGAGTTCCTCGAGCGTGGGTTTGCGAGGCGGAGCGGGCACCGAAGCGTCGATGATCTTCGGCTCGGGAAGAATGGGCTCGGGCTCGGAGGGCGGGATCACTTCGGGCTCGATGCCGGGGCGGCGGCGAATTTTCTTTTCGAGCTTGCGGGCGCCCTTTTCGATCTCGCGCTGATTTTCGGCGAAGAGCGCATTTTCGTCGAGCTTGGCGCGGCGGCGGGCGCGCGCGGCGGCGAACGCGGCGCGCACGTGCTGCACGCATTGCTTCACGAATCGGATCGGGTGGAAGCCGGTGACGAGGATGAGGCACACCAGGTAAAGGACCGTCAGCACGATGGCGGAGCCGACCTGGCCGAAGGGAGCGAAAGCCTTGCCGCCGATCCACAGGCCGAACCAGCCGCCCGGACCCTGCACGTGGAAAACATCCTTCCAACCCCGGAGGAACCAGGGCTGCAGGTGCAGCAGGCTGGCGCCGGAGAGCAGAAGCAGCACGATCCAGACGATGCGATCGGCGAAGCGCACCTTCGGAAAGAACATCTTGCCCGCGCCGAAGCCGAGCAGGACGACCGCGAGCAGATAGGCCGCCGCGCCGATGAGGAAATACAGCAGGCCGGCGCCGAGCACGCCCACGATGCCGATGAAGTTCGACGGATGCGGATTGGCCGGGACGATTTTGTTGAAAAACACCCAGGCGGGCACGTCGTTCGGATCGAACGAGACCAGCGCGAGCAGCAGCAGAATGCCGGCGCCGAGCAGCAGCACTCCCAGCGCCTCGCTGACCGTGGTGTTTACAGCTTTTGCCATTTCGGAACCGCTACCTATCGCAGAAAGCGAGGGCGCTCCGCAAGGGCCGCAAGAAGACCTTCCTCCGACGTGGTGATCGCGGCTTGCGCCTTTACGCATGGAGCCTCGATTGACGCGGAGGATATCCACTACCGAACCCTCGAACAGTTTCGCCCGGCGTAAATTCCCGCGGAGCTGGCGCTACAGCCGAGCGACTTCGCGTTTCTCGATGAAGATGGGGAGGCCCTCGCGCGAGAAATCGTTCATGAGCGCTTCGGGGTCGAGATGCTCGGGCATCATCACGCCGCGCTCCGGGATCTTGCCGGTGACGAGCAGGCGCGCCGTGAGGGCGGGCGGGATGCCGGTCTGCACGAGCGTGAGCGAGTAGCCGTATTTCTCGTAGGTGTCGCGATGGCTGTCCATCGAATAGACGAAATACTCGACGCGCCGGCGGTCCTTCGTGCCGCGCACCTCGGTGCCGACGCACGAGTAGCCATCGACCGTCGCGCCAAGCTGCGCGGGCTTCGGCAGGCTGGCGCTCGCGACGCGCACGGGAGAGACATCAACGCCATCGACGCGGATTTTTTTCCACGAGTCGAGGTTGAGCAGCGCGAGGGATTTGGAAATGTTCACGACCTTGTCGGGCACGGAGTATTTGAAAACCGAGTAGCGCACGCCCTTGTCCACGAAGGGCGGATAGATACCGAGGCTCACGCCCTCCTCGTGGGCGACGGCGTAGGTTTTCTGCAGGCCGATGGGATCGGGGAAGCGCACCCATTCGACCTCGGTCTCGAGCGGCTTGCCGCTGGTTACGCGTCCATCGCGAACGAAATACGGCACCGCCCCGAGTTCCTCGAAAAAGGTCTCCGGTGAGAAGAGCACCGCGAACCGGTAGCCGCGCACTTCGGCATTATCGGCGTCGAGCACGCGGATCGAGCTGGCCGTGTCGAGCCGGTCCATCGCCCAGCGGGCGAAAACGTTCACCGCCCCCGGGTCCATTCCCATGCAAAGAATCGCGGCGAGGTCGCTGTCGATGTAGCGCTGGTTGAACTTCTCGATCTCGGCCTCGAAGGAATTCTTGCCGGGTCGCTTCACGCCGGGCGGCGAGTAGATGTCCGCCGCCATGTCGAGGTAATGCGAGCCGGCGCGCAGGCAGGCCTCGAGCACGGAATGATTCGTCTGGCAGGTGCAGGCATTGCAGGTGACGGAAACCTGGTGCTCCCGCATGAGTGCCGCGAGACGGTCGGTGTCCATGGCATTGACCTGCGCAAGAACGAAGCGATTCTTCGACGTGCGCGCCGAGAGGTGGGTGGCGAAGGTCGTGTCCATGTCGGCCAGCACGATGCGGTCGAAGCAATCATACTCGTGCAGCCGCTGCCCGATGACGGAACCGACCCCGCCAATTCCGATCACCATTGCATTTGCCATAAGAATTCCCGCCGCGCACGCGCATCGCCCGCGCGGCCTCTCCTTGCGCCAGCCTACCTCCGCCGCGGGAGTCCGGCAAGCCGGACGTGGAATTCATCGATTCTGCTCTCCTTGAAAAATGAGCGTGCGAAGCGTTCGCCATTGACCGCATTGCCGTCCTGCATTCCATTGGAGCGAGAGGCAGCCATCATGCGAAAAAAAGCGCAACACGGTTTCTCCATCGGCATCGCTGTGGTTTTCCTGTCCATCGCCGTGCCGGGCCGGGCGCAGACGGCCGCGTTCCTCGACACCTTCGGCTCATCGGGCGCGGGAAATGGGCAGTTCAATGATCCGTTTTTTGTCGGCCTCGACCCGGGGTCCGGCTCAATATTCATCAGCGATCTTGCCGCCGATCGGATCCAGCGCTTCAGTCCCGCCGGCATCTTTGCGCTTAAATGGGGAGGCTTCGGCACGGCCGACGGACAGTTCCAATTCCCGGGTGGCGTGGCGGTCAACAGCGGGCTGGTTTATGTCGCGGAGCTTGGAGGCAATCGCATCGATCGGTTCGACTTGAACGGCCTGTTTCAAACCAAATGGGGAAGCACCGGCACGGGCAACGGTCAGTTCAGCGGCCCGGAGGCAATTGCAGTCAATCAAACCAACGGGGAAGTTTACGTGACGGATTCCGGAAACAACCGCGTGCAGCAATTCGATGCGAATGGCATTTACGCGGGCCAGTGGGGAACCCTGGGCGCGGGCAACGGGCAGTTCAGCAGCCCCGCTGGAATCGCGATCAACCAGGCGACCGGACAGGTCTATGTCGTTGACGAAAACCACAATCGCATCCAGCGGTTCAACGCGGCCGGCGGGTTCGAGGCCAAATGGGGCGCCACGGGCACGGATCCGGGAGAGTTCTCGAATCCGATTGACGTCGCGGTGGACGCGGCCGGCCACGTCTATGTGACCGATGCCGGCAATAGTCGCGTCCAGCGCTTCAGCGCCGATGGCGTTTTTCAACTTGCCTTTGGTTCGACCGGTTCCGGCCCGGGTCAGTTTTCCTTCCCGCGCGGCATCGCGGTTTCCCCTGCCGGAATCGTTTACGTGGTTGATGCGGGCAACAGACGCGTCTCCCGCTGGCAGATTACAGAGCCCTCGCCCATCGTCGTGATCCAAGGCAAAAAACATCGCACCACGACACGGTCCGCCCTGATGATCAAAGGCAGCGCCAGCGTGGCCGACGGCAGCGTCCGCCTCGTGCAGGTGAAGGTCGGCAAAATCCGCTACAAATCCGCGAAGGGCACGGCGAATTGGAAATTCCAAGCGCCGCTCGATTTTGGCAGGAACGTCATCCTCGTGCGCGCCATCGGCACGAACGGTCTCACCTCCGCGCTCGCGAGACTGATCGTCGTCCGGAACTGATCCTCCGCCGGCGGCGGCGTCCCATGGCGTTCCACTTCCTCACGCGCGATTCAGCTCCGCGAGCACCTCGGGGTCGCGCACGTCGGCCCAGTCCCCGAGCAGCTCGAAGGCCCGCACGCGCTTCCCGCTCAACGCCAGCGCGCGGATCGCGTCCGTGAGTTCGTATTCACCGCGCGGCGACTTTTCCAGACGGGCGGTGAACTCGTAAATTCCCGGCCGGAAAAGATACACGCCTGCGTTATACCACGGGCTCGTCGGCTCGCCGGGCTTCGGCTTCTCGCGCAAATCGATGAGATTGAAATCCGCATCGACGAAGACCGCACCGCCCTTGCTGACGTCTTCGTTGCGCCGCACCGAGATGATGGCCTCCTCCGAACCCGGCGCCGCGAGCACGCCGTAATTCCGCGGATCGAGCAGGATGTCGCCGTAGCTCAGGATGAACGCGTCCGCGCCCGTGAATGCCCGGCCCAGCTCGACCACCCGGCCCGTGCCATCCTGCGTGACCTGCCGCCCGTAGCCAATCGCGACGCCGAACGCCCGGCCGTCGCCGAAGAATCCGCGCACGACCTCCTCGCGATAGCCGACGACGAGCAGGATCTCGTTCACGCCTGCGTCGCGCAGTCCCTCGACGATGTGCTGGAGAATCGGCCGGCCGCGCACCGCGATCATCGGCTTTGGCAGTTCATCGGTCAGCTCGCGCATGCGCGTGCCGCGGCCCGCGGCGAGAATGACGGCTTTCTTAACGGAATTCATGGGTGGTGCGGCGATCGCCCATCACCTTCGGGTCCATCGCGACCCGCTGTAAATCGTATTCCTTTGACCCTCGTATCCGCGCACGGCCAGACTCCCGGGTTCCGTCGTATCATCCCGCATGAAACGTCTCCGCATCACCCACCTCACGGAATACCGCTACAGCGAGCCGGTCACGTTCGGACCGCACCGCGCGCTGATGCGGCCGCGCGAGGGCCACGACGTGCACATCGAGGGCTCGCTGCTCGACATCACGCCGAGGGCAAACGTGCGCTGGTTTCGCGACATGTATGGCAACTCCATCGCCGTGCTGGAATTCCTGGAACCCGGCGCGACGCTGCGCGTCTTCAGCGAACTCGACGTCGCACACTACGACGAGAATCCGCTCGATTTCATCATCGATCCCGAGGCCGTCGCCTACCCGTTCCGCTACCCGATGGACGAGCAGCCCGAGCTGATTCCCTACCGGCTTTCCGCCTATCCGCGCGACGGCACGTCGCTCCGGGATTGGCTGCTCCAGTTCTACAAACCCGGCCAGCTCATCGGCACGTTCGATCTGCTCGCGCGGTTGAACGCCGCAATCTTCGAGGGCTTCGTTTACGCCCGCCGCGAGGAGCGCGGTGTCCAGAGCCCGGCCCACACGCTCGCATTCGGCGCCGGCTCGTGCCGCGATTTCGCCGCGCTCATGATGGAGGCCGCGCGGCAGTGGGGATTCGCCGCCCGCTTTGTGAGCGGCTATCTGCAAACGCCTCCGGGCGCGGATCAACACGGCGCCACGCACGCCTGGACCGAGATCTATATTCCCGGCGCGGGCTGGCGCGGCTTCGACCCGACGAACAACGTCCTGGCCGGTGCCCAGCACGTCTCGGTCGCCGTCAATCGCGATCCCGAGAAGGCCGCGCCCGTGAGCGGGTCGTGGAATGGATCGCGGGGTGCGTTCGTCGGGATGCACGTGGACGTGCAGGTTGTGCTGCTTTGAACGCGTTCGATGTCGGCGGCGCGGGCCAGCGCGCCTTCAATTCCTCGGCGAGGACGATCATCCGCGCGATCTTCGGCGCGTTCGGCCGCGTCCGCCTCGCGCAACTCGCGCCCGTTCCGCGCACCGGGCCGCTCATCCTCGCGTCGAA
>JAQTOP010000027.1 GCA_028713285.1 Terrimicrobiaceae bacterium | reverse complement strand
AGCTCTGCCTGTGGTCGCGCTGGTGCGGCGGCGAGGGCACGTTCATTCAACGCTCGCTCATTATTTCGTCCGAAAACGAGCAAATCCTCGCGGAATCCCGCGTCGAATTCAGACTGAATGAGTTCGAGTCGCACGCGACGAATGTCCATGTCTTTGGCGGCGTGAAGTTCGACCACTTCGGCCTGCATCACATCGAAATTCATCTCGATGACGAGTTGCAACTGCGCTTCCCGCTGCCCGTCGTCCAGATTTCTCCGCAGGGCAACCCGACGGCATGAGAGACTGTCGAGGACCGACAGCCCCCGGCCAAAAACTTGCGCGCCAATCCACCTGCGTTTAGGCTGGCGGGCTATGCGCAAATCCTGGTTCTGGCTCGCCCTCAGCGTCGGAGTCGCGACGCTGGTCGGCGCGCCCGATCCGAATGTCGCCCGCACCCGCGTGGCCGACGGCTTCGATTTCCCGGTCGGCAAGCCGAACGCCGACGGCTACTACAAGGCGCGCGGCTTCCGGCCCAACGGACACCTGGGTGAGGATTGGAACGGCATCGGCGGCGGCAACACCGACCTCGGCTCCCCCATTTACTCGACCGCGAACGGCCTCGTCGTCTTCGCTCGCGACGTCCGCCTCGGCTGGGGCAACGTCATCGTCATCCGCCACATCTACTTCGAGGGTGGCGACCTCAAGACGGTCGATTCACTCTATGGCCACCTCGACCGCATCGTTGTCAAGGAAGGCCAGCAGGTTCTTCGCGGACAGCAGGTTGGCACGATGGGCACGAATCGCGGCATGTATCCCGCCCATCTGCACTTCGAGATTCACAAGAACATCTCCATGGGGGTGACGCGGACGGGCTTCCGCCACGATTTCACGAACTACTACGCGCCCTCCGACTTCATCAACCCGCGCCGCAGACTCGCGGGCGGGGGCCGCAGCGCGCTCATCGCGATCAACACTTTCAATGACCCCCGCTTCTTCGGCCCGCCGAGCGGAGGCAGCGCGAACCTCGGAGCGGGACGCCCCACTCGCCCCGAGCGTGATCCGGTGCAGGAAGCCGCGAAGAAGCAGCGCAGCAATACGTTCCGCGTCGATCGGTTCGGCGGGCTCGACTCGTTCTAATTCGCATCAAAAGGACCAGTGATCCAGCGCGCCGGAGCCCAGATTTTTTCATGAGTCATTTCCTGCGCCCATTGCTCCTGCTCGCCCTGCTGTCGCCCATCGTCGGTATCGCGTCGCCCGATCTCATCCGCAAGTCGCTCGTCCGCATCCAGACCGTCTCGCAGGATCCCGACTACACGACGCCCTGGAACACCGGCGTCATCGGCCAGGGCATCGGCGCGGGATTCGTCATCGCAGGCGACCGCATCCTGACGAACGCCCACGTCGTCAGCAACGCGCGCATGATCTGGATTACACGCGAGGGCGACCCGAACCGCTACGCGGCAAAGATCAAGTTCATCGCCCACGACTCCGACCTCGCCATCCTCCAGCCGCTGAACCTCGATTTCTTCAAGTCCATGCGGCCTCTGGAGTTCAACGGCATCCCCGAGATCGAATCGACCGTGATGGTCTATGGCTACCCGATCGGCGGCGACCGTGCCTCCGTCACGCGGGGCATCGTCTCCCGGGTCGATTTCCAGGACTACAGCCACTCCGGCGCCGATTCGCATCTCGTCATCCAGATCGACGCCGCGATCAATCCCGGCAACAGCGGCGGCCCCGTCGTGCAGGACGGCGCCGTCGTGGGCGTCGCCTTCCAGGGCTACAGCGGCGACGTCGCGCAGAACACCGGCTACATGATCCCCACGTCCGTCATCAAACGCTTCCTCAAGGACATCGAGGACGGCCATTACGACCACTACGTCGATCTCGCCCTCACCTGGTTTCCGCTCTACAACCCCGCCGCCCGGCACGCGCTCGGCCTGCCGGACGACGGCCAGGGCGTAACCGTCAGCACGGTCTTTGGCGGCGGCTCCTCGGCAGGCATCGTAAAGCCGGGCGACGTGATTCTCGCCATCGACGGGCATGCCGTCGCGAGCGATGGCTCCGTCCAGATCGATGGAAGCGATGTCGAGCTGGCGGAGGTGATCGAGCGGAAATTCAAAGGCGAAAAGGCCACGCTCAAAATCATCCGCGACGGAAAACCGCTCAAGCTCGTCGTTCCGCTCACCGAGCCGTTTCCATTCAACCTCTTCGCAAACGCCTACGACGTGAAGCCGCGCTACGTGCTCTTCGGCGGCCTCCTGTTCCAACCGCTGGACCAGAACTTCGTAAACGACACGCCGCTCAAGAACTCGCGCACCCGCTACTATTTCGACCACTTCCTTGAGGACAATCTCTACAAGGAACGCCCCGAGATCGTCATCCTGAGCAACGTCCTCTCCGATCCGGTGAACGCCTATGCCGACGAGTTCCGGCAGGCGATGGTCGATACGATCAATGGACAAAAAATCAAGACGCTCGACGACGTCGCCGCCGCCTTCGCCAGCCCCGCCGAGACCTATGTGATCGAGTTCGTCGGCGCCAGCCGCCCGCTCGTGCTGGAGGCGAAGGCCGTCGCCGCCGCGCGCTCCCGCATTCTTAGCCGCTACGGCGTGGGCAGCGAATCGAATCTGAAGCCATGACCCCGTTTCGCACCATCCTCTTTGCCGTCGCACTCGCCGTCACCGGCAATCTCCGCGCCGAGTCACCGTCGGAGCCTGCAAACAAGCCCGCCGCCACCCTCCCCGTCGCCGCGTCCCTCGTGCGCGTGAACTCGACGAACCAGGCCTTCAATTTCGTGAAACCGTGGAGCAAGCGCCCGCCGTTTACCCGCCGGGGCATCGGCGTCGTGATCGACAATGCCCGGGTGCTCGTCACCGCCGAACTCATCGCGAACCACTCGTATGTCGAACTCGAACGCCCCGCGAGTTCCGAAAAAATTGCCGCCGAGGTGGAGCGCGTCGATTACGAATCGAACCTCGCGATTCTCAAGCCGCAGGATCCGAAGTTTCTTTCGGGCGCACGCCCCGTTCAGCTCGCGAAAGACGTGCAGGTCGGCTCGGAAGTCAATGTCGTGCAACTCGAGAACACCGGCGCGGTCGCCCTCACGCCCGGTGTCGTCACCACCATCACCGTCGCCCCCTACCCCGCCGACGGCGTCGCGTTGCTCGCCTACCGGCTCACCGCACCCCTCCAGTATCGCGACAACAGCTTCACCATGCCCGTCTTCGCGGGCGACCGTCTGGCCGGCCTGCTCATGCGTTACGACACGCGCTCGCAGTCAGCCGATCTCGTTCCCGGAGCTGTCATCTCCAGTTTCCTCGCACGCGCCGCCCGCCAGCCTTACACCGGTTTCCCCCGCGCCGGCATCGCATTCGCCCCCACTCGCGACCCTCAATTCCGCCGCTACCTGGGGATGACCGGCGGCCAGACCGGCGTCTATGTGGTCTCCGTCGCGCACGGTAGCCCCGCCGAAAAATCCGGCCTGAAGAAAGGTGACGTCGTCATGCGCGTGGACGGCAGCGACATCGACGAGGACGGCAACTACACCCACCCGGACTACGGGAAAATCCCCTTCAGCTACCTCGTCTCCACGGCCAGCCTTCCCGGCGGCGAACTCCCCATCCGCGTGCTGCGCAATGGCGGCGTGATCGACCTCACTCTGCCCCTCGAGCCCCGCGATCCCTCCACGATTCTCAGCGAATCGGCGATCGTCGATCGCGCGCCGCGATATTACATCTTGGGCGGCCTTGTCTTCCAGGAACTCTCGCGATCCTATCTGCGCGAATGGGGCGGCGATTGGCGCAATAACGCGCCCGCCCGGCTGGTTTATCTCGACGAATTTCAGGACGAGTTGCCTTCCGACCGCGGCAAGATCGTCTTCCTCAGCCAGGTGCTGCCGGCCGACACGACCGTCGGCTACGAGGACGTCGGCGCGAACGTCGTCGAGAGAATCAACGGACTCCCGATCCGAAGCCTCGAGGATGTCGCCGAAGCCGCGAAGCATCCCCTCAACGGTTTTCACAAGATCGAGTTGGAGGCGGACCCCGGCGTGCTCTACCTGGACGCGGCGGAGGTCGGGAGAACCGCCGGACAACTGCGCAGTTCCTACGGTTTGCCCGCGGTGGAGAATCTCAGCGATCCGGCGACGAAGGCTCACTGACGGGCGCGACCGAGCCGCCGCTCTCAATGCCCATGCCGGTGGTGAATGTCCGGAAAGTGCTCGTGCCGATGCCTGAGCCGGGCGTGAACGTGCCAGTGCGTATGGGTCTCTCCCGGCGAGACTCCGGCGCCGTGTGCGTGCTGGTGGTGCGCATCATGGACGTGCTCGTGCTCATGCGCCAGTTCCTCGTGGGTGTGGGTGTGCTCGTGATGCTCCGAGAGATGCATCCAGACCCCGAACGCCATCAAGGCGCCCGCCAGCCAGAAACTCAATGAAGGCTGCTGGCGAAATACCACGAGGGAGATCGCCGCGCCGACGAACGGCGCCGTGGAAAAATAGGCTCCCGTGCGGGCCGTCCCGATATGTCGCAGCGCCTGCACGAAGCACGTCAGGCTGATGCCGTAGCTGAGGAGCCCCAGCGCCAGGGCAAGCAGGATGACGGAAACCCCCGGGAGCTTCTCGCCGATCAGCAGCGCCAGCGCGAGGTTCACGCCGCCCGCGACCAGTCCCTTCACGAAAGTGATTTGCACCGGATCTGCAGCCGAGACCTTCCGCGTCAGGTTGTTATCGAGCGCCCATGCGGCGCAGGCCCCTGCGATCAACAGGGCGGGCCATGCGACCTCGACACCGGGGGCCGGCCACGCCAGCACGGCCGCACCCAGGGTGATGGCGGCCATGCCGGCAAAAATGCGCCGGTCGAAATTCTCGCGAAAAATAAACCAGGCAAGCAGCGCGGTGAAGACGCCTTCCAGATTGAGCAGCAGCGCGCCGGTCGATGCGGCGATTCCACCCAGGCCAAGCAAAAGCAATACCGGCGCAGCGATCCCTCCGCACGCAATCGCGGCGGCCAGCCAGGGCGCATCACGGCGCGACAGGGGCGCCTCGCGGGTCTCCCGCCGGTCGCGGGATGCCAGCCGGAAGGCGGCGAGCCCGATGCCCGATCCGAGATAAAGCAGACCCGCCAGCATGACGGGGCCGCAATGATCGAGGAGGAGCTTTGCCGCGGGCGTACTCGCGCCGAACAGCACCGCCGCGAGCAGGGCAAACGATGAACCGGACTTCAGCATGCGACTGTAGGATATACGGGACGCACGAATTGTCAGCTCGATGAGCTATCCCGGCCCCTCTTCCGGGGGACGCTCCCCGTCTCGTTCGAGGCTCGCGCGCTTCCACGCGGCGGAAATCCGGCTAAGTGGAAGTTTGGCGCGCAAGATATTCCGCGCCGTGGGAGTAGCGGGTGTTGACGGGGCGGGCGAGGATCTCGGGTGGAGTCTCCGCCTCGGGCCAGCTTGGAATTTTCCACTGAAGCAGGTAGCGATACGGGTGGCCGCCCAAATCGGCGGCGGTAACGTTGCCGCGATCCACGTAGCAGGCAATGCCGACGATCCCGCCACCCGCGGCGCTTACGGCTTGCGCGGTCTGGCGCACCGAGTGGCCGGTGTTCACGATATCGTCCACGATGAGCACGCGTCTATCGGCCACCCACCGGTCGTAGCCACGGCGGAAGATGAAACGTCCGCGCAACTCCCGGCCGTGCGCGGCTTCATGCTCGACAAACACACCCGGCAGCCCGGCGTGGCTGGCAGTCCAGAGCGAGACAATCAGCCCTCCTTCGGCGGGGCCGCAGATGATCTCGGGCTGAAGGTCGATGGCGGAATCCCAAAGCATCGAGCAGAGTTCACTTACGAGAGGCAGACGGGGGTTGATGGCGTCCTTGTCGATCCATCCCGCGCCATGGTACCCATTGATCGATACGAAGTGGTCGTTTTCGAGGATGGCGTGCGCTTCGCGCAGGATGTTTTCGGTTCTTTCCGCCGGAGTCATGGCGACCTTGGTTAACGGGCTGCTGCCGCGATGGCGAGCTTGGGACGCAGGTTGGAATCCCGGATATTTTGCGGATGTTCGTCGCGCATCTGCTGTGCCCGTCGGAGTTCGTGCTCCTTTGGGCGAAGAACTTTGCGAGGCGATCGCGACCAGGTGTTTTCTTTGAACAATCTCGCGCAGGCCGCGTTTTTGCCTGCTTGCAATCCCTCTTTACGAACCGCTGCGTGACGCCGGCGCCGCGAGCGCCACCGCAATGAGAAGAATGCCGGCCAGCGCAATCGAGATGCCCGTATGCAGGACATTTTCCAGACCGCCAAGGAATGCGCCGGCGAAATAGGCCGCCCAGCTCGATGCGGGGAGCCACGGGCCTTCCTCGCGCCGCGGCGGGGCATCCCCCTCGCGGGCTGCGCCGACGAAGCGCGTGATCGCTGTCGTGAGGGTGCCCGTCATGAAGACGGTGGCGACTCCCGGGATGCCAATTTGCTGCACTGCCGCGCTCTGGAGCCCCATCGCCGCAGCGGCGGCAACGATCAGGCCTGGCAGGAAGCGGCCCCCGGTGAGCGGCAGCGCGATGGCGCATCCCAGCACGAGCCCGCCAGCGCCGAACAGGACGAGGCTGACCCGCCGCGACCAGCCGCGTTCGGATGAATGCACGCCCCGCGCGCCCACCGCGGCGCCGAGGCAGAAGCCGAGCAATGCAAGCGCGCTGAGTGTTGCGCCGCCGGTCTCGGGATGCAGGATGCCGACGGCGAGCACCACCGAGTTGCCAGTCATGTTTGCCGGAAAAACCCCGGCGTGAACAAAGGCAATCGCGTCCACGCAACCCGCCGCCGCGCTCAGGAGCAGCAGGAGGATATTGCGTCTGGGATTCCCGATGCCGTTCAACGCTCCGGAGCCTGGCAGGCGCGCGCCGGCGTGGAAAGTCGGTTCGGCCCTACCGATAGCTCCGGTAGGTTTGGAAGCCGAGATTCGCCGATCGGCAAGCCTTCATTGAAGCGGCCGGTTCGGCGAACGCAGATCCCGACAGGACCGAATAGCGGAATTCATGGAACCCTCCGGTATTGATTTCAAAATTCGTTTCCCAGCAGGTGTTGATGATCCAGCTATAGACGAGTTCCTTGTCCTCGGAGAGCCTCGGATGCCCGTGAAGCTTGCGAACTCCATGCTCCAGCGGACCGACCTGGACCAGCGGCGCGTCCGGGGACGCAATCGCCACCCCAGAGCCGTCGGCAGCCCACATCCAACCGTCTTGAACGGCGTAATAGTCCGTCAAGGAATTTGGGAGCTGGTCGGCTCGCGGGCGCACGAGCGCCCCCGCCTTGTCGAGCCAGAGCACCGATCCTTCTCCCGCCGTGAACGGCAGCGAGATGTAAACCGTCTCGGCGTCCCACGTCGGATTTTTCAACAGGCGAACGGAGACATCGACCCGCGGCGTATTCCGGTGCGCCTTCAGCAGAACCCGGCACATGGGCATATGCTCGATTTCATAGTCCAACTGAACGGTGTGAAAAACCGGGCCTTTTTCCAGCGAGGTCGCGGACACGAGACGGGAGACAAAGCGTTGTCCGCTCCGCCCGATGCGGTTGCGCCCCAAGGCCGCCCGCGTGCTGATCTGCAACGCGGCATCATTGGCCGCCGCGGGGGGGCGTCCGCTGAACCACGATCGTAAACGAAGCGTGATCTGCACCGGAACGGAGAAGGGATGCCCCGGAACCGGCATCGGTCCATCGCGTGATGCCCGCGCCGATTTCCCAGGCGATGTCCACTCACGGACTGCGAAGCTCCATGGCCGTTGACGCCATCGGGAGGTCTCAAAAAAACGACCGCAACTACAAAACCATCCGCCAGTGCGTCCGGATGCTGGTCGAATGCGCGGGAATGGGAGGCAACCTCCTGCTCGATGTCGGCCCGATGAGCGACGGAACCATTCCGCCCGAGCAGGTCGCGGTCTTGAAAGGGGGCGGGCGCTGGATGAAAAAGCACGGGGAAGCGATCTACGGCACGGAAGCGGCACTTCCTCCCGGTCTTTTCTACGGCGCATCGACCCTGACCAAGACGCGGGATGTGCTCTATCTCTTTTCCTTCGATCGGCCGATCGAGTCCGTCGCGGTGAAGGGTTTGCTGAGCAAAGTGCGGCGAACCAGCATTCTGGGCGGTCCCGAGGTCAAACACAGGGTTCTCGGAGGCTTTCCCCCGGCCAATCTGCCGGGTGTCCTCTGGATCGACGCGCCCGAGGGCGCCTCCGATGCGGATGCAACGGTCTTCAAGGTTGAATTGGAAGAACCGATACGACTCTTCACGGGGGCGGGCGACCCTTTTGCTTTGAATGTTCCTTCGCGAGATTGACGCCATTGGAGCCCGCGCGCAGGAATCCCTTGGAATCGTCCGCGCCGGCAACTTCCAAGGCCGCCAATCTTGACAACATCGTTCTCCAGACCGGCGAGTCAGTGGGTATCTGTTCCGGCCAGGCGGTCGCGCTACGCTCCCGCCTGCGGAGTGGATTTCCCGCCGGGCTTGCGGTCGGGGTGCCCCCACCAACTGTTCCACTTCCGGCCCGCGTATTTCTCGACGAGCTTGACCTCCACGTCCTCGACGGTCCCGTCGGCCGGCACCCATTGCGGGATGTCCGGGAAGTCGAGCTTGCAGTTCTCGCACTTTTTGCCGGGATAAAAGCGGATCGGGCACCAGAAGCTCTCGAGGTTGCGCAGCATCTCGCCGCCAAGCGCGTAGATGCCGGTCATCCAGTCACAGTAGAGGCACCAGACGAGATCGTGGCCGACCAGGCCGGAAAATTTCTGCCGCGAGACGCTCACCCACTCGGCATGATTGTAGGGCGGCAGCCGGATCGTGCGCACGAGGATCGGGTACGTCGTGAGCTGGGAAAACCGAATCAGCAGGAACGCAGGCAGCGCGGGCACCGTGGCGAGGAGGGCGACATTGTTGGCGACCGGGCTCGTGAGGCCGTTGAGCGTGCGAAGGATCGACGAGCCGCCCCGTCCGCTGCGCTTCTCGTGCCAGAAGCAGAATGCCTCCATCGCGGCGAGCTGGCCAAGCACGCAGCCGAGCAGGCCGACCCAGCCGCACAGCCAGACGGCAAGCACCCAGGGGATCCAGGTCAGCGCGCTCACGACGAGATCGAGTCCCGGCGCGGCGGTGAGCCGGTCGGTGCGGCGGCCAAGCGCAAGGAGGCCGGCGATGAGACCCAGCTCCAGCAGGCAGAACAGGATGAACGAGACGATGAGTCGCATGGCGCGCACCGTCGCAGGAGAATCGCCGGCTGGAAAGCTCCGGGAACGAAAAATGCGAACTCGTCGAGGATTTTTTTGCGGAAGGGCTTTGCAATTTCCCGGCAGGCTGGGAAATTCCCTTCCACCCCCATGCGTCCATTGCCCCGCCGAATCACGAATTCCGATATGAGCAAGTCTGACGGCATGACGAAACGGCGTTTCCTCTGGCTGGCGGCCGCCGGGGCAGGAACCCTCGTCGGAGGCGCAGCCCTGACCGGCAGATCGGCCGCCGCGGTGGAGACTTCCGGCGAGATCGCCCGCCGCCCGCTGGGACGCACCGGTGAGACCGTCTCTCTCATCGGCGTGGGCGGCTTCCACATCGGCAGCCCGGGCGAGGACGAGGGCGTGCGCATCGTGCGGACCGCGCTCGATGCGGGAGTGAACTTCCTCGATAACTGCTGGGACTACCACGGCGGAGGCAGCGAGGAGCGCATGGGCCGCGCGCTGCGTGACGGGTATCGGGCAAAGGCGTTTCTCATGACGAAGATCGACGGCCGCACGAAGGAGGCCGCCGCCCGGCAGATCGACGAGAGCCTCCGGCGGCTGCAAACCGACCATGTCGATTTGATGCAATTTCACGAAATCATCCGCATGGACGATCCGGAGCGCATCTTCGCGCCGGGCGGCGCGATGGAGGCGATGCGCGACGCACGGAAGGCCGGCAAGGTCCGCTACATCGGCTTCACCGGGCACAAGAGTCCCGGGATTCATCTCAGGATGCTCGAGACGGCGGCGGCCCACGACTTCCGCTTCGATGCGGTGCAGATGCCGCTCAATGTGATGGATGCGCACTTCGACAGCTTCGAGAAAATGGTCGTCCCCGTGCTCGTGCGAGCCGGGATCGGCGTGATCGGCATGAAGCCCATGGGCGGCGGATTCATCGTGAAGGAGCCGACCGGGGTCAGCGCCGGCGAGTGCCTGCGCTATGCGATGAGCCTGCCGACCTCGACGGTGATCACCGGCTGTGAATCGATGAAGATTCTGGACCAGGCGCTCGGCGCGGCTCGGGGCTTTCGCCCGCTCAGCGCGGCGGCGACGGCATCGCTGCTCGCCCGCACGGCGCCCATCGCGCAGAAGGGCGAGTTCGAGCACTACAAAATCGACTCGCGTTTCGACGGGACGACCGCAAATCCCCAATGGCTCGGCTGAGTCAAACCGCGGCCCCCGCCCGCATTCCGAAATCGCCGCAACTCCACGCTTGATCGCCGGGCCGCGCGGCCTAGCGTGATCTCCAACCCAACAAAACACCATGGCCTACGAACTCCCTGCCCTGCCCTACCCGACAAACGCGCTCGAGCCCCACATCGACACGAAGACGATGGAAATCCACCACGGCAAGCATCACCAGGCTTACGTGACGAATCTCAACAAAGCCCTGGAATCCGCTCCGGAGCTGGCTTCCAAGCCGATTGACAAGCTCATCGCCGACCTCGGCGCGGTGCCGGAGGCGATTCGCGGCCCGGTGCGCAACAACGGCGGCGGTCACAGTAATCACTCGTTTTTCTGGACGATCCTCAGCCCGGACGGCGGCGGCGAACCGACCGGCAAACTCGGCGACGCGATCACGGCGAAATTCGGCAGCTTCGGCGAATTCAAGACCAAGCTCGAAACCGCCGGCGTCACGCGCTTCGGCAGCGGCTGGGCATGGCTCGTGGTCCATGGCGGCGAACTCGAGATCGGCTCGACCGCGAATCAGGACAGCCCGCTCATGGGCAGGGCCATCGCCGGCATCGAAGGCACTCCGGTGATCGGAATCGATGTCTGGGAGCACGCCTACTACCTCAACTACCAGAACCGCCGTCCCGATTACCTCAAGGCGGTCTGGAACGTGATCGATTGGAAAAAGGCCGGCGACCTCTACGCCGCAGCGGTGTAACCACGGAGAGCACCGAGAACACGGAGCCGGTCCTTTGCAGTGCCATGCGGGCCTGCCGCGTCGTGTGCGGAGCGCAAGGCGTGTTTTTGCGCCCCTTGCCTCTCCGGAGTCGTCCTCGCTGATTCTCCGTGTTCTCTAAGGTTCAACCCAAGTTGAACGGCTGCCCACTGCCCCCGGCAGGGAACCCGGCTTCTCCGAAGCCTTTCCCGGCCTCGCGACGCGCACACACGGTGCCGGTTCCTTCTTTCCCTGTGGAGCCGTATCCGCTAAATGTCCCTGACTCCCGTGCCTCCCGGAGCCCAGGCAGCGTGGAGGACAGTCTCTTCTTCCATGTCCACCGCCGACTCCCAGCAATTTTTGAGAGAACTCGACCGAAAGCTCTGGTCCGCCGCCGACCGTCTCTGAGGAGACGTTCACCCGTTGCATGGATGCCGCGCTCGTCTTTCTAAAAACAAACCCGTCGATTCGAAACTCCAAGCTGCGCGAAATCGCGGGCGTCGAATACGACCAGGCCATTACCTTCTTTAACCGCGCGATTCTGGAGAAGAGTTTGGTTCGTAAGGGCCACTCCAGCGGCACGCACTACATCCTCCCCAACCGGAGCGAAAAATAACATGGACGAGTCAAAGAACGCTTTTCATTGGGGACCGGCGAATCCTCATCCGCTCTCCAAGATGCGCACGGAGCTGGTGTGGGATGGGAAATACGACGAGTTTGGCAATCGCCGCGAGGTGGATGTCGCGGCCTGCGCGATGCCGATGCAGAAGATTGAGACGGTGGACGAGCCGCGACAGCGGGCGGCGGCGGAGGGGCAGATCGAGTTGTTCGATCAAGGCGTCAGCGGACGCGTGAAGGAGGAAAGCGCGCGCTACGGCGGGGAGCCGTTCCGCAACCGGCTCATCTGGGGCGACAACAAGCTGGTGCTCGCCAGCCTGCTGGCCGAGTTCAAGGGCCGCGTGGATCTCATCTACATTGACCCGCCCTTCGACGTGGGCGCGGATTTCACGATGGACGTGCCCATCGGCGACTGGAAGGAGACCGTCGGCAAAGACCAGTCCACCCTCGAAATGGTCGCCTACCGCGACATGTGGGGAAAAGGCACCGACTCCTACCTTCACATGATGTTTGAGCGTTTGACGCTGATGAAGGAACTGCTTTCGGACAAGGGGAGCATCTATGTGCATTGCGACTGGCACATGAGTGCACAACTCAGGATTTTGCTGAATGAGGTCTTTGGGACCGAAAACTTCCTCAACGAAATCGTTTGGTATTACTACAACAAGCTTCACGACAGCCGGAAAAAGATTCTTCCCCGCGCTCACGACGTCATTCTTCGCTACGCTAAGGTTCCCGGTTCTCATGTTCACAACGCCCCCAAAGAGAAACGTGATGAGCCCGTCAAAAAACTCAAATACCGGAAAGTTGACGGACAGATTCAAAACATCATCGGTCCAGATGGGAAAGCGGTTACATATATCAGCGAGGACCGAACAGTTGATGACGTTTGGCGCATACGTTGTCTCCAACCGGCGAACATTGAAGAGACGCTCGGTTACAACACTCAGAAGCCTGAAGACTTTGTGGAACGAATCCTCAGAATGGGTTCGGACGAAGGCGACCTTGTGGCCGATTTTTTCTGCGGGAGCGGGACGACGGGGGCGGTGGCGGAGCGGCTCGGGCGGCGGTGGCTGATGGCCGATCTCGGGCGCTTCTCCATCCACACCAGCCGCAAGCGGCTCATCGACCTGCAACGCAAGCTGCACGATGAGGGCAAGCCGTATCGGGCTTTCGATGTTTACAACCTAGGTCGTTACGAGCGGCAGTGGTGGCAGAAGGACCGGCTCAAGGGCGCGGACGCCGAGCATCGCCGCGTCGTGCTGGAGTTTTTCAAGGCGGAAGTTCTGAGCAGCCCGCCCAACCCGCTCCTGCACGGGCGCAAGGCGGGCGCGTTCTGCCATGTGGACGGCATTGACGGGCTGTTCACCCGGAACGAAGCCCGCGCCGTGGCGGAGGCCGCGGTGCAGGCGGGCGGGCGCGAGGTCTATTGCCTTGCCTGGGAATTCGAGATGGAGCTGCGCACGCACTGTCTCGCGCTGGAGGCGGAGTTCAAAATCAAGATGAAGCTGGTGCCGATCCCGCGCGAGATCATGGAGAAGAACCGCACGAGCCCGCCGCCGTTCCTCGAAATGGCGGTGCTGGAAGCGGAGGCGGTGGTCAGAAAATCCACCTCACGCGAAGCCGCGAAGAGCGCGAAGTCCGTGGACGTGAAGCTGACGAAGTTTCTCCCCTCGCTGGCCGAGGTGCCGAGCAAGGAACTGGAGGCGTTGAAGGAGCGGGCGGTCAAGAGCGGCTTCGATTTCATTGATTTCTGGGCGGTGGACTTCGACTGGCATCCCGGCAAGCCCTTCAACCATCACTGGCAGGATTACCGCACCCGCAAAGACCGTTCGCTCAAGACCGTGAGCGACGCCGGGCACACCTACGAAAAAGGCGGGAAGCACACGATCTGCGTGAAGGTGGTGGATGTCTTCGGCTGCGATACGAGCATCACAATTGACGTCACTGTCTGAACTATGGAAGCCACGTTAAGAGTCCTGAACGAGTTGGAGCGCGAGGGTGTGATCACGCGCTACGCCATCGGTGGCGCAGTAGGGGCCATCTTCTATATGGAGCCCTTCCTGACCTATGATCTGGACGTGTTCGTGGTGCTGCCCGTCACCGGCGGCGGACTGCTGACGCTGGGGCCGGTGTATGAGGCATTGCGCCAGCGCGGTTATGCAGAGGAGGGTGAATGCGTGAACATCGAGGGAGTGCCGGTGCAGTTTCTGCCGGCTTACAATCCCCTGGTGGAAGAGGCGCTGACCGAAGCTGTGGACATGAGCTATGAGGTGACGCCCGCGCGGGTGCTGCGGGCGGAGCATCTCGCGGCCATCATGCTGCAAACGGGCCGGGACAAGGACCGGCAGCGTTTCTCCACCTTCCTCGCCGAGGCTGAGTTCGACCGGGCGAAGCTGGACTCCATCGTGCAGCGACATCAACTCGAAACCCGCTGGAAACTATGGACGAGCTGACGCCTGAAATGCAGCGGCTGTTCGCCGCCAAGGAAAACCGCCGGCAACGGCTGGCGCGCGCTTCCTTTCCCGAGAAGATCGCCGCGCTCGTCCGCCTGCAGGCGCTCGCCGCTCCCATTCAGCGGCAGCGGGGACGGACGGTGAAGCCGTGGCTCTTCCAGATGACGATGGAGTCGCTGCTACTCAACGAAACACCGCCCCCGTATGGGACCCCCAAACCGAAGAATTGACCCATGCCCGAGAACCTGACCATCAAGACCGAGGCGCTGGAACCATTGTTCGCAGCGTGGGAAGAGCCGGACAAACATCGCGTGCGGGCGGAAGGTGGCCGGGGCGCTGTCGAGCGGAAGGGACGGCGACCGACGCGCATCGCCATCGCGCAGAATCTGCGGGCGATGGTGAAGGAGTGGCGGGAAAATTTTTACTTCGGCGCGAGTGACACGTCGCGGCAATTACTCAATCACTGGTTCGGGCGGACGCACGCCGTCGGCACGAACGGGGAAGCCCACGAGTTCCGCTATTACTTCTGTCAGCGGGAGGCGATTGAGACGCTGATTTATCTCAAGGAAGTCCGAAAGCTGGAATGTCTCTCGCAGCTCATCGCGGAGTATGGCGGCGCCTACGCGGAGACGACGGCACTGGGCGTTACGGAAGAGGAGGATGCGTGGAGCCGCTACGCCTTCAAGATGGCGACCGGCTCCGGCAAGACGAAGGTGATGAGCCTGGCGATCGTGTGGAGCTATTTTCACGCGCTGCGGGAGAGTGATTCGCCGATGGCTCGGCACTTCATCGTCATCGCGCCGAACCTGACGGTGTTTGAGCGGCTGAAGGAGGACTTCAAACCGGCGGGGGGCGGGCCGGACATCTTCGACACCGACCCGCTCATCCCAGTGGAATGGCGCGGGGATTGGAATCTGACCACGGTTTTGCAGGATGAGGCGGGCGGGGCGAGCACGGGCGGGACGCTTTACCTGACGAACATCCACCGGCTCTTCGACAACTCCCGGAAACGCGAGAGCGGCGAGATGCACGACTGGATCGGGCCGTCCGTGAGCAAGTCGAAAGCGCTGGATACCGGAGCGGCGCTGCGCGAACGCATCACCGGTCATGCGCGAGTGATGGTGATGAACGACGAGGCGCACCATGTCTGGGACCCGGACTCGGCCTGGAATGAGGCCATCACGTTTCTACACGACACCATCCGCAAGCGCACGCAGGGCGGGCTGGTGGCGCAGCTCGATTTCTCCGCCACGCCCAAGGACAACAAGGCGAACTATTTCAAACACATCATCTGTGACACGCCGCTGGGCGAGGCGGTCGATGCGGGCATCGTCAAGACGCCCATCATCGGACGGGCGGGACATCTCGTGGAGCAGGCGACGGACAACGCTGCCTACCGATTCGAGATGCACCTGAAGCTCGGCTACGAGCGCTGGCTTAAAAGCCGCGACGAGTGGCTGAAGAGCGGAAAGAAGCCGCTGCTTTTCGTCATGTGCGAGAACACCGCGGCGGCGGACGAAATCACGGCTCGTTTGAATGGCGATGCAATTTTTAAGGAGGTCAACGGGCGCACCATCAACCTGCACACGAACCTCAAGGGCAAGATCAAGAAGATCGGAAAAGGCGCGGATGCGCGGGAGGAATTCGTCGAGAGCGAGAAGGACATCAGCGACGAGGACTTGAAGGCGTTGCGCAAGCTGAGTCGCGAGTTGGATTCCGGCGAGAGTCCGTATTACTGCATCGTGAGCGTGCTGATGCTGCGCGAGGGCTGGGACGTGAAGAACGTGACGACGATTGTTCCGTTGCGGGCTTACAGCTCGAAGGCGGGCATTTTGCCGGAGCAAACGCTGGGGCGCGGCCTGCGCCGCATGACGCCGCCGGGGCAGGCGAATGAGATTGTCGCGGTGATCGAGCATGAGGCGTTTGCCCGATTGTATCGGGATGAACTCGCGCAAGAGGGACTGCCGATCGAAATCGTGGACGTGGACAAGGTGCCGACGACCACCGTATCCATCTACCCCAACCCAAAGAAGGACGCCGAAGCGCTGGCCATCTCCATCCCGAGACTGACGGCGGCAAACCAGACGCTGCCCGTGCTGGGACCGATTACGGAGGCGGAGTTGCAGGAGGCATTCAAGACCTTCAAGCCGCTACCTATTGGAGAGCGTGGTCCGGACGAAGTTCAATACGAGGGACGGCATCTTATCACCGGGGAAGTCGTTGAACATATGAAGGTCAACCTTGCCCTGCTTGAGTCGGGGGTCGGGGCGATTTCCTTCTACGTGCAGGAAGTGGAATATATCTGCAAGGTGAAGAGCACGCATCAGGTGCTGGCTCCGCTGTTGCAGAAGTTTTTTGAAGAGATGCTGTTCGGGCCGGGACACTCGGTCTTTGAGTCCTCGCTGGTTGCGCGGCTCTCGGACAGCGATGTGCGCGAGCATGTGCGGGCGGTGTTTGTCCCGCTGGTGCGCCGGAAAACGATTCAGAAGCAGTTGCGCACGTTGGAGGCTACGCCGATTTCCGTGGCGGCGTGGCGCCCCTTCCAGGTGACGGTCAGCGAGCGGCGACCGGTCCAGCAATCGGAGCGGACGGTGTTCAACCTCGTGCCTTGCAATCGGACGCTGGAGTCAGCTTTCGTCGGACTGTGCGCAAAGGCATCGGACGTGGCGGCGTTCGCGAAGAATGCGGGACCGCAATGCCTGCGGGTGGATTACCTCGCCGATGGCGTTCGACTGGCGTTCTACACGCCGGATTTCTTTGTCCGCGCCGCGGCGGGAAATTACTTCTTGGTCGAGACGAAAGGCCAGGTGGACAAGGACGTGCCGGTGAAGGCGCGGGCGGCGGTGGAGTGGTGCAAGGCGGCATCCACGAAGCAGGTGAAGTGGGAATACCTCTTCGTCCCGGAAGGCGTCTTCCAGCGGTTCCAAGGCAACACCGTAGCGGAACTCGCGCGGATGTGTGCGCCGTCGCTGCATGACCTGCTGAACGAGGAGAAGTTTCGCGAAGAGTTGCCGCTGTTTGCCGGTCTCGGAATGCTCGAAGGGAAAGCAGCGGAGGCGCAGGGCGTCGTCGATCAAAAGCTTCTCAACAATCTGCCGGACCGTTTGCGGAAAGCTGCTGACGAATCAATTTCGCTTTTTGGTTTCTTCGAGAAGAAGCAGGACGTGAACTATGCGCCGGTGTTCACCGCGCTGCTTGGTGTTATTGACGAAACGGCGAAGGGCTTGGTGCTTCAAAAGCTCACACCAAAGATGCCGCCCAACATGCAGGACCAGCGCGATTGGTTTGAACCGCACTTCGGGGCGGTCGAACACACGAAACGCCGACACTACGAGGAGGTCGCGCGCAATCTGCGGAAGACTCTTGTTTACAAGAACGGCGTCTCTCCGCTCGGCTTGCTCCGCAACTGCCTCGACTACGCACTGAACGACAACACGCGGCTGGCTGGCGTGTTCGAAGCTGTGAAGGCGGAACTCAAATTCACCGGAGGGCGCGACCTGCTGGACCGGGTGAAAACGATTAACGACTTCCGGAATACACGCGTAGCGCATCAGGAAGCACCGCTAACGAATCCAACCGAGGCGAGGACTGCGTTGGTGACTTGGGTGGACGGCTTGAACCGGCTCTGGCAGGCCGGACGGCCACAGGCAACCGTCACTGCACCGTCAATCAAGGAGCACGACATTGTCTCGCTCACGACCACGCTGCCCGCTGAAGGCGTTACTGCTGGTGCCAGGGGAACGGTCGTTCATCTCCATGCAGACGGCCGCGCTTGCGAAGTCGAGTTCATCACTCCGCAAGGCTCCAAAGTCGTCACTTTGGCCTTCAACCAAGTTATACCCGCGAACTGAACATGAGTGAAAGGTTACAGAACGCAGACAGGGCTCAAGTGGAGCCGACGAAGCTCACCGATTATCTGCTTTCGCTGTCCCATCCTGACGGCAAAGGGAAAGCAAAGTTCTTTATGCAATTTGGATTTGCGCAGGCTAAGCCCGAACAACTTGAAGCGTCACTACGAAGCCACGGCCTGACACAGCCGGTTGTCGAAGTGAAGAACTCGGAGCATGGCGTAAAATTCATCCTCGAATGCACCGTGCAGTCTCCCGACGGTCGCAACCCGTGTATTCGTTCGGTTTGGATCGTGGACGCGATCGTGATGGTGCTCAAGCAGGCGGATGCGTGGACGGTGGCGTGATCTGCGAAAATGTTGGGCGGCGGCGGAGCTGCCGGAGCGAACGGCCTTTGTCCAATCCCGTAAATCCTGTTAAATCTGCCCCACTTTCCATGGCCCAGCTCAATTCAAATTACCTCAAACTCAAGGCCGGCTACCTCTTCCCCGAAATTGGCCGGCGGGTGAAAAGCTTCTGCGATGCGAATCCCGAGGCCGCGAAGCGCCTCATTCGCTGCGGTATCGGCGATGTCACCGAGCCCCTGCCCCTCGCCGCGCGCGACGCGATGCACCGCGCGATCGATGAGATGGGCACCCGCGAGGGATTCCACGGCTACGGGCCCGAGCAGGGCTACGAGTTCCTCCGGCGCGCCATCGCGGAGAACGACTACCGCGCAAAGGGCCTCGAGGTCGCGGACGACGAGGTGTTCGTCTCCGACGGTTCGAAATGCGATTGCGGCAACATCCTGGACATCTTCGGGCACGACAACCGCATCGCGCTCATGGATCCGGTTTATCCCGTCTATGTCGATACGAACGTGATGGCGGGCCACACCGGCGAGGCCGACGAAAGCGGACGCTACGGCGGATTGGTCTATCTCCCCTGCACCGGGGAGAATGGCTTCGTGTCCGCGCTGCCGGACGAGCCTGTGGACTTGATCTATCTCTGCTATCCCAACAATCCCACCGGCGCGACCGCCACGCGCGCGCAGCTCGAACGCTGGGTGGCCTACGCGCTCGAGCACGAGGCGGTGATTCTCTTCGATGCGGCTTACGAGGCCTACATCCGGGACGCCTCCGTGCCGCACTCGATCTACGAGATTCCCGGCGCGAGGAAGTGCGCGATCGAGTTCCGCAGCTTTTCCAAAAACGGCGGGTTCACCGGCACGCGCTGCGCGTTCACCATCGTCCCCCACGAGTTGCTCTGCCACACCGACGGGGGCGAAAAGAAACCGCTGCACCCGCTGTGGAACCGCCGTTTCAGCACGAAGTTCAACGGCGTGAGCTACATCACGCAACGCGGCGCGGAGGCGCTGTATTCCGCCGAAGGCCGCGCGCAGGTGGCGTCCCTCATCGATCTCTACATGGGCAATGCCGCGATCCTGCGCGAGGCCGTCGCGGAATGCGGCCTCTCGGTCCACGGCGGCGAGAACGCGCCCTACATCTGGGTGCGCGGGCCGCAGGGCCGCACGAGCTGGGAGCTGTTCGACGCGATCCTCGGCGAGGCAAATGTCGTCGTCACCCCGGGCAGCGGCTTCGGCCTCGCGGGCGAAGGCTACTTCCGCATCTCGGCCTTCAACAGCCGCGCGAACGTAGAGGAAGTCGGGCGCCGCTTCCAGGCGCTCCGCTGGTAAACGCCCGTCGCAGACAAGCCAATCGCCACGCGCCGCACCCGGAACGTTTTACTGGCGCGTGACCTTGACCTTCGCGAGGGCGGAGCTCACGTCATTGCCGCCGGTCGCGCGCACCGAGATCGTGTTCACGCCGGGTTTGAGCTGGGCGGTGAACTTCCATTTGGTCGTGCCCCTGGCTTTCTTGAATTTTCCTTTGCCGATCTTGTATTGCACGAGCTTGATCCCCGACTGGCTCGACGCGGTGCCCCGGACGACCAGCGATGCGCCGGTGGTGGTGACGTTTTTCGGTCCCTTGATTTTGACGGTAACCGAAAGCACGGGCGGGAAGCTCGTGGGCACGATGGCGAGACCGCGAATCGTGGGATTTCCAAAGATGTTGCCGATCAACGTCGCCGCGCCGGAGGAGAGATTGACGCTGTAGAGAGCGGCCGTGCCGCCGGGGCTCCCGGCCCAAAGTGCGGTGCCCTGGAAAATGTCGAAACCATTGGGCTGGGTATTGGTCGGCCCAAGTCCGGCGCCGACCTGCGAGAGAACGCCGCTCGCCGGATTGCTGGAGATTAACAGGACGTGCAGGCCGTCATCGAGGCTGTAAAGCTGGCTCGTCCCGCCGAACGAGGCTGTCGTGTAGGCGGCGCCGTTGATCGCCGGAAAACTATTCCCCGCCGCAACGACGTTCCCCTGCTGAACAAAGGTCGCGGTATTGGGATCGATCAAATAGTTGCTCTGGAATCCGATGAAGCGAATCCGGTCGAGCGTCGGGTCAAAGCCAAATCCCCATCCATTGTCTCCCGCGCCGTTATTGATCCCCACGAGATTGCCCCCGATCTGCGTCGCAGCGGCCGTCGCCGGATTGATGACGTATAAATGAAAATTGAGGAGCGAGCGGCCGATGGCCCAAAGCGATCCGACGCCGGGATTTGCCGCGCCCAATGTCTGCACCGTCGTCCGAATGTCGATGCCGACCAGCGTATCCCCGCCGATGCCCGAAACCGGTCCCTTGTCGGTGACGGTCCCGGGTGTCGAGGAATCGAAGACCAGCAGGTGGCTCGTGTCGGTGAGCGCGTAACAGGTGATGGCCTTGGCGTTCGTGAGGAGTGAAAGCGCACTGAGAAGCGACAGCAGGGAAACCGCGATGCGTTTCATGGATTCCACATAGTCCGATCCACCGAATTTTGCCAGCGTTAAAAGTGTTCAGGCGGGGAGCGGCGTGTTCCAATGCCCGCGTGAACGAGCTGGCCTTCGACCTCACGATGTTCGCGGCGGCGGTCGCTGCAGGGACGCTCGGGGCAATGATCGGGCTCGGCGGCGGAATCGTCATCACGCCGGTGCTCGTCCTGTTCTTCCACATCGACATCCGCTACGCGATGGGCGCGGCGCTCGCCTCGGTGATCGCGACCTCCTCGGGCGCGGCGGCGGCCTACCTGCGCGACGGCATCAGCAACATGCGCATCGGCCTGTTCCTCTGCATCGCCACGACACTCGGCGCGGTCGGCGGCGCGATGCTCGCGGGCATTTCGGATCCGCAATGGCTTTCGCTCATCTTCGGCTTCGCGCTGCTGGCGACAGCGGGGCTTTCGTTGCGGAAGCAGACGGACGCCGGCGACGCGGCGCTGCCAGTCGATCCGGTCGCGGCGCGGCTGAGGCTCGATGACGCCCTGCCCACGCCCGCAGGGCCGCAGCCGTATCACGTGCAGCGGGTCGGCTGGGGATTTCTAGTGATGATCGTCGCGGGCGTTCTGTCGGGCCTGCTTGGAATCGGATCCGGCGCGTTCAAGGTGCTCGGCATGGATCAGATCATGCGCATCCCATTCAAGGTCACGACGACCACCAGCAATTTCATGATCGGGGTCACCGCCGCGGCGAGCATCGGCATCTATTTGAAGAACGGCTACCTCGATCCCGTGCTGGTTTTCCCGGTCGCTCTCGGGGTGCTCGCCGGGGCATTTCTCGGCGCGCGACTGCTGACCGTGGTGCCCGTGAACCTTCTCAAAGCCGTCTTCCTCATCGCCATCGTCGCCGTGGGCATCGAGATGATCCTGCGCGGCCTCAACCTCGGCCTCGCATGAAGGAAGACCGCCTGCGCCGTCTGCTCGCCCGCATCATGCTGTGGGGTGTCGCGCTTGCCGCGGTCGTGATGATCGCCGGCGGGGCGATTTTTCTTGCACGCCACGCCGGCCAGAAACCGGGCGATCATAAATTCACAGGCGAGCCCGCCGACCTGCGGCATCCGGTCGCCATTTTCAAAGCCGCGCTGCAGGGCAACGACGACAGCCTCATCCAGGCCGGCGTGCTGCTGCTGCTGTTCAATCCCCTCGTGCGCGTGGCCCTCGCAGCCTGGGGCTATGCGGCTGCGCGGGACCGCCTCTACGCGGGCATTGCGGCGTTTGTCTTTGCCGTGCTCCTGCTGAGCTACTTCGTTTGAGCCTCATTTCACGAGCTTCACCCCGAGTCCCACGACCACGGCGAATCCCGCTGCCCAGGGCAGCGCGCCGAGCGCGATGGCGAGCACCAGCAGACCCTTCGGCGCGCCGAGGGCGAGCCCGAGCAGCGTGCCCGCCTGCGGGCCGACCGTCACCGGTGCGAGCAATCCCAGCGCGGGAAGGCCGAAGCGATCCCATGCGCGCATCACGAGCGAGGGCTTGCCGACGCGTGGCCCGATTTTGAATCGCCGTGTCAGCCAGTCGCGCACCGGCGCGCCCGCCAGCGCCACGACCACGCCGCCCGATGCGTAGCCGAGCCACGCCGCAACCGCAGCCAGCCAGAGCGGCAGACCCAGCGCGGCGCCCGCGGGAATCGCGCTGACGAAATAAAGAAAGCCCAGGCCGAAGACCGACGCGCATTGAAAGACCCACTGCATCGCCGGAATGTGAATCTGGAAAACGCGGGGTCGGGAAGAAATTCCTCCGACCTTCGGCTGGCGCTCGATTTTCGGATTCCGGGATTCCGTTCCTGCAAATCCCGCAAACCCTGTCTAGCTTCGATGCTCGTGCGCCGCCTCATTCCCATCGCATTCCTTGCGCTCGCCGCCCCGGCCTGCCAGAAATCCAAGCCCGCCGCGACCCCGCCGCTGCCGGTCACGTTCGCGGCCGCGACGACCGGCGACGTGCCGCTCTATCTCGATACGTTTGGGAATTGCGTGGCCATCGCGTCGGTCACCATCGTGCCGCAGGTCACGGGCATCCTTTCGCAGACGCAGTTCGCCGAGGGCACAGCCGTCAAAAAGGGCGGCGTGATTTTCCAGATCGACCCGCAGCCCTACGAGGCGGCGCTCACGCAGGCGCAGGGCAATCTCGAAAGCGCGAAGGCGAACCTCCTCAACGCGCAGCAGGACCTCGCCCGCCAGCAGAAGCTCTATCAGACGAAGGTCGCCGACGTGCAGGAGTTTCAAAACGCCCAGGCCGCCGCGCAGGCTGCGCAGGGCAGCGTGCTCGCCGGAGAGGCCGCGCTCAAGACCGCGCAGATCAATCTCGGCTACTGCACGATCTCGTCGCCCATCGACGGACGCACCGGCCCCTATCTCATCAATACCGGCAACCTCGTCACCGCGAACCAATCCAAACTCGTCAATATCCAGACGCAGAGCCCGATCTACGTGGACTACACAGTCTCCGAGTCCGACCTGCCGCAATTGCGCCAGTGGCTGGACGGCGACGGCCTCGAGGTCGATATCACGATTCCCGGCGACGCGGACTACATCGGCCGCGGCACGCTGCGATTCATCGACAACCAGGTCGCCTCCGGCACCGGCACGCTCGAAATGCGCGCCACGCTTCCGAACGCCGATCTGCGCCTGTTGCCTGGCCAGTTCGTGAACGTGCGGCTCATCCTCACCACGCTCAAGGGCGCGATCCTCGTGCCGGCGACCGCCGTGCTCGTGGGCCAGACGGGCGACTACGTCTTCGTGTTGCAGGCGGACAATACCGTCGCCATCCGTCCGGTGAAAAAAGGCCAGCGGGAGGGCGACAATGTCCTCATCGAATCCGGCCTCGCCGCGGGCGAGAAGGTCATCACGTCCGGCCAGATCGGCCTCGCGCAGGGCGTGAAGGTCGCGCCGCAACCGCACGCAGCACCCGCCGCGAAATGAACCTCTCCGCGCCATTCATCCGGCGGCCGGTCATGACCACGCTGGCCGCGCTTTCCGCGCTCGCCTTCGGCATCACCGCATTCCTCACGCTGCCGAACAGCGACCTGCCGAACGCCGCGTATCCCGTGATCACCGTCACGACGAACTACCCCGGCGCCAGCCCGCAGATCATGGCGAACAACGTCTCGACGCCCCTCGAGCTGCAGATGATGCAGATTCAGGGCCTCTCGCTCGTCACGTCGCAAAACATGACAGGCTCCTCGACCATCGTGCTCCAGTTTGCGCTCAGCAAGCCGATGGAATCCGCGGCAACCGACGTGCAGGCCGCCATCCAGCGCGCGATGGGCAATCTGCCCGCCGACCTGCCCGCGCCGCCGTCGTTCCAGCTCACCAACCCGAATGACAAGCCGATCTCCTACATCGGCGTCTCCAGCGACACGCTCCCGCTCGGCGACCTTTACGATTACGCGAACAATCTCATCGCCCAGCGCATGTCGATGATCACCGGCGTCTCGCAGGCGATGGTCTATGGCTCGCCGCGCGCCGTGCGCATCAAGGCCGATCCGAACGCCCTCGCCTCCCGCAACGTCACGCTCGGAGATCTCTCGACGGCGGTGCAAAACGCGACCGTCTTCCAGCCCGCGGGTTCGCTGAACGGTCCCCGCCAGTCCTACACGGTGAATCCGAACGGCCAGCTTCTGCACGCCGACGATTACAAGGATGTCATCATCCGCTACGAGCACGGCGCGCCCGTCCGCATCCGCGACGTGGCCGTTTCCGAGGAGGGGCAGGACAGCGAATACGAGCGGCTGCGCATGTGGATCGCCGGCCAGCCCGAGCGCCCGTCCACGAATGTCGTGGCCATCACCGCCGGCCCCGGCAGCAACGCCGTGCAGGTCGCGGAGAGCGTTCGCAAGACGCTCAAGGAAATTCGCGCGACGCTGCCGCGCTCGATCCAGACCAAAATCATTTACGAACGCTCGACGCAGATTCTCGATTCCATCGCGGACGTGAAGTTCACGATCCTGCTCGCGTTCGCGCTCGTCGTGCTCGTCATCTTCCTGTTTCTCGGACGGCTGAACGAAACCATCATCCCCAGCTTCGCGCTGCCGATGGCGCTGTTTCTTACGTTCGCCCTGATGAGCGTTTGCGGCTTCGGCCTCGACAACCTCTCGCTCATGGCGCTCACGCTGGCCGTCGGCTTCCTCGTCGATGACGCCATCGTCGTTCTGGAAAACACCGTCCGCCATTTGGAAATGGGCGAGACGCCCGTGCAGGCCGCGCTCAATGGCGCGAAGGAAATCAGCTTCACCGTGCTGTCGATGACGCTCTCGCTCTCGGCGGTGTTCATCCCGCTCGTGTTCATGCCCGGCCTGCTCGGGCGCATGTTTCACGAGTTTGCGCTCACGATTGTCTTTGCGATCCTCATGTCCGGCCTCGTCGCGATCACGCTCTCGCCGATGATGTGCGCCCGGCTGCTGAAGAAACGCGATCCGTCGGACCGCAGCTTCGTCGAGCGCAAGGTGAACGCGATCTTCGCCTCGCTGCACCGCGGCTACGGCCGCTCGCTGCGCTGGATGCTCCGCCACAAGTGGATGGCGCTCGTCGTCTGGGTCGCGACGCTCGCCGGCTCGATCCTGCTTTACCAGGCGGTGCCGAAGACGTTCCTGCCCGTGGGCGACAGCGGCACGATGCTGGGGCCGTTCATCGCCCGCGAGGGCACGTCGCCCGCGCAGATGCAGGCCTATCAGGCGCGCATCATGCGCATTCTCGAAGCGAGTCCGTATCTGCAAAAATGCGTGTCCGTCACGAGCTTCGGCGGCCTGCCGGGCTCGATGGGCCTTGCCTGGTGCGAACTCAAGCCCGAGGGCCTGCGCCCTCCCATCGACGAAGTCTATGCAAAGATCAGCGGGCAGATTTACGAGCAGGTGCCCGGCGTGCTGCCGCTCATCCGTCCGGTTCCCACGCTGCAAATCTCCGCCGGCGCCACGTCGAACCAGCAGGGAGAATTCGCCTACACGCTCACGAGCGCGGATCCAGAGACGCTCTACGCCGCCGCCGCCAACCTGCTCGCGAAGCTCCAGACGGAGCCCGGCTTTCTGCAGGTCTCCAGCGACATGCGGCATCAGGCGCCGTTCCTAGACGTGAACATCCTGCGTGATCAGGCCTACACCTACGGCGTGCCGGCGCAGTCCGTCGAACAGGCGCTCCAGCTCGGCTACTCGGGCGGCCGCGTCGCGCAAATCATGACGCCGCTCAATCAATACGACGTCATCGTCGAGCTGCAAAACGACATGCGCCGCTTTCCCAAAGGCCTCGAGCGCCTGCGCGTGCGGGGCGACTCGGGCCTTGTGCCGCTGCGATCCGTCGCGAGCTGGAAGACCGGCGTCGGCCCCGAGACGATCAATCACATCAACCAGATCACGTCCGTCACGATCTTCTTCAACCTCCAGCCGGGCTTCCCCGTGGGCACGGCGACCGCGCGTCTCGACGCGCTCGCGGCCGAGACGCTGCCGCCGGGCATTCGCGGCAGCCTCGCGGGTGAGGCGCAGCAGTTCCAGCAGACGATCTCGGGAATGGTCGTGTTCCTCTTCATCGCCATCTTCGCGATGTATGTGATCCTCGGCATCCTCTACGAGAGCTACATCCACCCCATCACCGTGCTCAGCAGCCTGCCGACAGCCGGCGTGGGCGGTCTGCTCATGCTCTGGCTCTTTGGCATGAGCCTCTCGCTTTACGGATTCATCGGGCTTTTCCTGCTCATCGGCATTGTGAAAAAGAACGGCATCATGGTCGTGGACTTCGCGATCCAGCGGCTGCGCGAGGGCCGGGAACTCGACGACGCCATCGTCGAGGCCTGCGAGGAACGGCTTCGGCCGATTCTCATGACGACCTTCGCCGCGGTCTTCGGAGCGATTCCCATCGCGCTCGGCATCGGCTCGGATGGCGCGAGCCGGCAGCCCCTCGGCATCTGCATCGTCGGCGGCCTGCTCATCTCGCAGGTGCTCACGCTCTACGTCACGCCGGTGTTCTACTACTACATGGAAAGATTCCAGACCCGCGTGCTCGACCGGATCGCCTTCTTCCAGCGCGGCGATGCCGTCGCGGAAACCTGACCGCGCCTACGTTTCCTTCGTGTCTTCCAGCGCGAGAATCCGGTCCCGCTTCCCGGCATAGGGCAGGGCGTGGAAGAGGCGGATTTCCTCCACGCGGCGGGAGGCCGCGAGCGATTCCAGATACTTCGTGTAGGATTTCGCGAGCGCCGTCGTCTCCGTGTAGCGGCCGCGCAATTGCGCATCGAGATACGCGCGCGGATTGCGCGACTCGAACAAATGGAAGCGCAGCCAGCGCCGGTCGAATTTCGTGAGCGGCTTCGGCTGGCGGAAAAACGCCATGAAGAGCGTGAGCACGAGATACGTATCGACGCTCGCCTGCAGCTCGAGATTCCGCGCGTAGGCCTCGTCCCGCGTGGGCGGCGTGCCGGCGTGAAATTGCAGCGCCGCGTGCAGCGCATGGTCGATCTCTTCGACGAACGCGATGAGTTCCCGGATGTTGTGATCCCCCAACCCGGCGCGCGGATCGTGGCGCTCGAGCTGCTCGATGAGCCACTGCGAATAGTAGATGCCGATGCGAAGCTGCCCGTCCGCCGCGCGAAGAAATGTGCGCGCCGTCTCCGCCAGCTCGATGGCCTGCGCGCCGGCCAGCGCCGCGAGCTGCCGGCTGCGCCGCGAATCGACGAGGCACTCCTCGAGATTCACCCCGACGCTCGCGTAGGTGCGCTCGAAAAGGGTCTGAATTTCGCTGAACAGCGTCTTCATCCGATCTGCGGCAGGTTCACCGGGGCCTCGAGATGGAACAGCCGCTCGGCCAGGCCATTGAGCGCGAGCCGCGCCTCGCGAAAGCCGTCCGCCAGCTCGCGATAGATGTGCTCGAGGTCGAACCGCTTCGCGTCGCGATGCCCCGCGGCGGTGCGATAGCTGGAACGCCCCAGCTCCTCGTAAAACGAAAGATCCGGCGCGCCGCGCTGCGCGCGCTTGTCGATGTTTTCGGAGAACAGGCCGCTGAGGAAGAGCGCGTAGTTTGCCATGTGCGCGCGAAGCATGAATGCCTCCGACGGTGGCGCATTGCGGATCGCAAGCAGAATGTCCGACATGTATCGCATCTCGACGTCGCGGCGCGGATCGGGCCGCCGCACGCGGGCGGTGGTGGTGAAGGCATCGAGCATCGCCGCGATGTAGTCCGCCGCCTCGCGGCTGGAGACGGCCGTATTTTTCAACACCCGCCGGCACAGCACATAAAAATAGAGCGACGTGGAAATCCGGAGCGAATCCGCGGACTCGAGGATCACCGACGCAAGCGCATCGTGCTCGAGAATCTCGTCGCGCGCATCGGCATCGACAAGCAGCCGCTGGAGCGAGACCGCGTCTTTGGGGGATTGGGAGAGGGACCGGACGATAAAGTCGAAATCGTCCGCCGTGAACCGGGCACGACAGTTGGCGTGGATCATCGGGATTTCGGGTAAAGCATCGCGCGTGCCATCCGAAAATCAACCGCGCTCACTCGCGCCCGACGGCGTTCGGGAGTTCGTCCCGGTCGTCGCCCCGCCGCGGGAAATGCTTCGCCAGCGCCTCGCCGGCCCGCGTGATCGCCTCGACCACGGCCTCCGTGAATTCCTCCCGCGCCAGCCGCTCGCGCAAACCGGCAGCGATTTCCTCCCAGAAGTCCGCGCCGCATTTCTCGTGAATCCCCCGGTCGCCGATCACCGCGAATCTGCGGTCGCGCGGCACGAAATAAAGCAGCACGCCATTCCGCTCGTCCGTCTTCGCCATGCCGAGACGATTGAACCGGTCCGCCGCGCGCGCCACCACGTCGTCGCCGCCGAGCCTGCGGCCCGAGACGAACACGCGAATCTCGCCGGACGTCCCCTGCTCCGCCGCCTCAATCGCCGCGACCACGCGCGCATCATCCAGCCGATAAAGGAAGTCTCCCGGTTTCATCTCACCAGCCTCCGCTCGCCCCGCCGCCGCCGAAGCTTCCGCCCCCGCCGCTGAATCCCCCGCCTCCCGAGGAACCACCGCTGCTCCAGCCTCCGCCAGAGGAACCTCCGCTCCAGCCGCCCCCCGGCGGCCAGCCCCACAGGCCGGGGGCCGCGCTCCGCCGGCCGCCCCGCCGATAGCTCGCTCCCCGGTTCGACGACGTGATGTATCCGAAGATCACGAGCGCCGCGACGAAGGCAAGGAAGCATGCCGCGCTGAACGGGACCTGCACCGCATTCTCCGCCTGGGTTTTTCCCGTGCCATGATACTCCCCGCGCGCCGCCGCCAGGATCGCCGTCAGCCCGCGCGACACGCCCGCGTCGAAATTCCCCTGCCGGAACTCCGGGCGAATCTCGTTGTTGATGATCGCCATTGCCGTCGCGTCCGGGATCGCGCCCTCCAGCCCGTAGCCCACCTCGATGCGCATCTTGCGGTCATTTGGAAAAATGAAGAGCACGACGCCGTTGTCGGTCTTCTTCTGCCCCACGCCCCAGGCCTCCGCCGTGCGCTGCGTGAAGTCCTCCATTTGGTAATCGGCGGGCACCGAGGGAAAAATGGCCGCCAGCACCTGGTTCGAAGTCTCGCGCTCGTAGGCTGCGAGCCGGGCGTTCCACTCCGCCACGGTCTTCGCGGAAAGAATGCCCGCGCGATCCGTCACATACGCCGCAGGCCTGGGCGGCAACGGCTCCGCCGCCCGGGCCGCTGCGCAGGCGAACGCCAGCAGCGCCGCCGCGATTGGTAAAAACCTGTGCAAGTCGTGGATCGCGAAATCCGCGATGCGGCGTTACGGCGTCGCGGCCGGTGTCGCGGCGCCGCCGAAATTAAAATTCACCTCGGGCGCGACATCCGCTCCCGCCCGGGCCTGGAAGAGCGACCGCGGCGCAAAACCGAGCGCCCCGGCGTAGAGCACGGCGGGAAAGCTCTTCACGGCGGTGTTGTAGGTGGTGGCAACTTCGTTGAACTTCCGCCGCTCGACGGCGATGCGGTTCTCGGTGCCCTCGAGCTGCGCCTGCAACTGCTGGAAATTCGCATTCGCCTTGAGGTCGGGATACCGCTCGACCGTCACGAGCAGACGCGACAGCGCGCCGCTAAGCGCGTCCTGCGTCTGCTGGAATTGCGCAAGCGCCGCGGGATCGCTCGGCGCGCCGCCGGGCGGCAGCTTCACGTTCGTCACCTGCTGACGCGCCTTGATCACGTCGGTGAGCGTGCTCTTCTCGAAATTCGCAGCGCCCTCGACGGTCTTCACGAGATTCGGGATAAGGTCCGCCCGCCGCTGATACACATTTTCGACATCGGCCCAGCTTTGATCGACCTGCTGCTTGAGGCCGACGAGCCGATTGTAACTCCCGCAGCCGCCCACAAGCAGCACCAGGACCAGGAGGGCAACGACACCAAGAACGGAGAGGAGGACTTTCATGGTTCGCAAAACCTACGCGGGCGAGCCGAGAAAAGCGATGCCGATTCCGAGGCGGCGAGATCACGGCATCGGCGGGGATTTACGTGGAGTTAGTGCGACTTTTCAGATTCCTGGACGAGCGCGTATCGGCGAATCTCGACGACGGCGACCGCGGAAAGATCTGACGTGGGCTCAAATTCGACGCAACATATTTGGAGTGGCTTTTCGCGCACGACCGCAATGGGCCGGCAGATCAGGTTTGGAAATTTAGCGCGCGCGTAGAGCGTCAATCCAACCGCCTTGTCCACTCCCAGCGACTCGCCGGCATCCTTTGCTTCCACGGGCAGCACAAATCCCTGGCCATCCTTGTCCACGCCGACATAGAGGTCATCCACTTCGACCTGGCCGTGACCTTTTACCTGCGTCCGCACATGGGATTGCAGATGAAAGCAGGCGAGTCCGGAAAAGACATCGAGCAATCGATTGTAACGCACGATCGTCAGCAGCCCCTGCTCATCCTTTGCAAGATTACTGGCTACAATTTCCGGCACCGCATACGGGATCGGATAAACCTTCAGATGCGAAGGAATCTGCACAATGGATTCTCCGGGAACGGTGACGAACGCGTATTTCCCTGCCCCTCGCGAGGCGATCACCCAATTACCGCGGGACGTCAACTCGGATGGCAATGCCCGCCGGCTGCGATACGTATAGAGTACGTCCGCCAGATTCTTGATTCGTAATCCGATTCGCGCCGCTTCATCGATCAGGTCGTCCTTCGTAAAGAGCACTTCGGCCACGTCCTCGCGCCAGTATTTAAGAAACACGGCGGTCAATACCTGATCGTAAGCATTCGGCTTGAGCTGGTTCATGATCGCTTTTCCAGAATCAAAATTTCCTCGGCGACGCGGACCGTTTTGGCGTTGGTTGCCGAGTTGCGCACCTTCGTTCCCACGCGTTCCCGCCACAGCTCGATCCCGCACGTGTCGAAGCCTTCCGCCGCCGCAACCTCGCTCAACAGGGCCGCCGTTCGCACCGGCACCATGAGGAAGGAAAGCTGGTCGCCCACGACGTAGGCCAGCTTCGCTCCGGCGGCCGTCCTCGAATGCAGCGCGCGAAAATGCCGCCGCATCCCTCCGAAGTAATGCGCGACGACCTTGTGATACAGGCGCTCGAATCCGCTCGTCTTTCCGAGTTCCATCCGCCGGTTTTCGATGGCCTCGCAGACCGCGCGAATGGAGGCGAACCCGGCGACCTCGTCCCCATCGCGATCGTTGACGAAGACGTTGCGGGTGTTCGACCGCAGCAGGGATTCCTTCACGCCGCGAAGATCAGCCCGGTCGGAAAACAGTTTCAGCAGAAGCGATTCGACGCGGGTCGTCCGCGTATAGTCCTTCTCGTTTGGATATGGCGGTGACGTGATGACCGCCGTGACCGGCTCCGTGATCGAGCGGAGTTCCCTCGCGTCGTCGGCATGCACTTCGCACGAAGCGCCGCCCAGCCCGTCGCGCTGCAGCGCCTCCAGTTCGGAGATCATCAAGTCGGCCTGGCGCGCGAAGTGGCCCAGCACGTCGTAATCCTCCTTCGCTTTCGTGCGGTAAATCTCCGGCCCGAAGGCGAAATTCCCCGCGCCGCGCGCGATGACGTGGCAAAGCGCGACAAAGAAAAAGTCCCGGATTTCGCCCTCCTTCGCCTGCCGCTCGATCTCATCGCGCAGGATGAGCAGCCGCAGCAGCGGCCGCTCGCTCATGAAGCCGGTCGGCAGGATTTTTTCCTCTTCCGGGTTCAGCCGATAGCCGGTGTCCCCTTCATCCCGGATGAACGCCGTCTCCATGGACATCGCTGCAAGGTTGTGGCGGCTCATCGTCTTCTGCGCGGCCGCCACGGTCCGGCGCAATACCTTGCGCAAGGCATCCGGCTCGAGGTCGAAATTCGTTTTCACACTCGAGACCAGCACCGCGAGCGGATGCGCGTCGCATCCCACGCCGGGGATGCCCAACAGCTTCGCCTCGACCAGCGTCGTGCCCGTTCCGCAAAATGGATCCAGCAGCCGGTCCCCCGCCCCAAGATCGAAGCGCCCGGTGAATTGCCGGACGAGATGCGGTGGGTAGGACAACACAAAACGATACCAATGATGGACCGGCAGGTCGTCGCGCTGGATCGTATTGATGCCTGTCTTCAAACGTGAGGCAGACTCTGCCCGCTCCCGGGGCAAACCTCAATGCTCCGATTTCAGGCAATTTCCTTTTTCCAGATCGCGCGGGGGCATTGACCCATGCAGCCTGAATCCCCTATGGTCGCGTCGCAAATGAAGTCGCGAAGGAACTCCACCTCCAGCCTGCTTTTTGGCCTCCTCCTCGCGCTGCTTGCGCCGGCCGAGGCGAAATCCGGCGCGCCCCAGCGGGATGCCGAGGTGCAGACGCTCGCGAACTTTCCGGCCTTGCAGCGATTGGGAGCCAGAGACGATGCGCGACTCCTGCGCCGGTTCATCGGGCGCGTCGCCTCCGCCTACCGCACGGCCGGCTACGGGGACTTTGCCGATGCGCTGCCGGGCGCAGGATCGCTGATTTCTCTTTTTGGCAAACCGGAACGCGCGGCGAGATCCGGCACGCTCAGGGAAGCGCGAGCAGCCCTGCGTCGGCTCGGAAATGGACTGTCAAAGAATCGCCGCATCCTGCTTCCAGGCCATGTTGGAGAACGCATTCCCAATTACTACCTGCTTGCCGCGGCGTTCGTGGAAAACGCCGGCCGCGCACTCAAAAATCTCAGCGTCGGAAAGAATGTCGCCAACTTGCTGCGTCACAAAAGCGCGAGTCTGTGGATGACCCGGGAGAACGGCGACACGTTCAAGGTGGAGACTTCCGGCGCCTCAACGGACAACATGGCCGGGTCGATTGGCTCCTCCAGCGTGACAGTTCTCACTCTCGGTCCAGACGCCGAGTTGCCCACGGGCCCACCCCTGACCATCGGATCGGGCTCCATTGTATCCATTAGCTTCGCCGGCACATTGATCATACCAGCACCGGAGACCTGGGTAATTTTCCCGCCGGGCGTCGAGATTCCGGCGGACTTCCCTGCCGGCACAGTCCTCTATCGCTACGTCGCATCGACGATCAATGGCGTGGAGTATCCAGCGGGAACACGGCTCGTGAAAATATCGGATCCTTCCACGGCTCTGCCGGATGGAGCGCTGCTGTTGGCCACCCCCGCCACGATCCAGGTGATGCCCACACCGACGCCTTCGCCCACTCCCGGCGAGTAGCCTACTCCCCGCGATAGCTGCAGCGGGCGGCGGGCGTTTCGTGGATGACAATCTCTGCCAGGCCGGGAAGCTGCGGCGCGAGTTTTTTCCAGAACCACCCCGCCATCAGCTCGATGGTCGGATTTTCCAGGCCGGGGATTTCGTTGAGATAGGCGTGGTCGAGCTGTTCGACGAGCGGGGTCATTGCCTGCGAGATCTCCGCGTGGTCGTAGATCCAGCCGGTCTCGGGGTTCACCTCGCCCTCGACGGAAATCTCGATGAGGAAGCTGTGGCCGTGCATGCGCCCGCATTTGTGGGCGGGCGGCACCTTGGGCAGCGTCTGGGCGGATTCGAAGCGGAAGTCCTTGGTCAATCGAGCTCTCACGCGGCGACTCTAGAGTCCGAAATCCAAAATCCGAAATCCAAAATCCGCCTCACACGCCTTTCATCTTCGGATCCCAGATGAACTTGTGCATCTGGAGCTGAAAGCGCGCGGGCAGCTTGTCGGCAAGCATCCATGCGACGATGTCGCGCGGATCGATTTTTCCGAAGACCGGACTCAACAAAACGGCCCCCACCCGCTCCGCAAGCCCGTGCTCGGCGATCCGCTCGCGCGTCCATTCGTAATCCTCGCGCGAGCCGAGGACGAACTTCACTTCGTCCCCGCGCGTGAGGTGCGGGATGTTTTCGTAGCGATTGCGCGCGCATTCGCCGCTCGACGGCGTTTTGAGGTCCATGATGCGATGCACGCGGGGATCGATTGGCGCGATGTCGTGCGCCCCGCTCGTTTCGATGAGCACCGTGCGGCCCGCGTCGCACAGGCGCGCCATGAGGGGCAGCACGTTTTTTTGCAACAGCGGTTCGCCGCCTGTGATCTCCACCAGCGGACAGTCAATCGCCAGCACGTCAGCCAGCACGTCGGCCACGGGGCGTTTCGTGCCGGCGTAAAACGCATACTCCGTGTCGCAATACGTGCAGCGCAGATCGCAGAAAGTGAGCCGCACGAAGACGCAGGGCAGCCCTGCCCAGGTGCTCTCGCCCTGGATCGACTCGTAGATTTCGTTGATCGTAAGATTCATCGCTCCGCCGCGCCGAGCTGGCGCTCGAGGCGCGATTGCGCCGCGCGCGCCTCGAGGTAGCGCGCGTGAATTCCCGGCTCGGGCAAAACCGGCCGACCCAGCCGCAGCGGAGGCGCCTTTCCGCCGAGCCGTTCGATCGCCAGCACCGCCGCGCCGCGGAGCGACGCCTCGCTTTCGGGGCTGAGGTAAACCGGGTCGCCGAGGACGTTGGCCAGCCGACTGAGCGCCGCGCGCGACGGGATGCCGCCTCCGGAAACGATCCATTTCGGAGCGGCGGCGCGCGGGCCGGCGATCTGCCCGGCGATGCCGGCAAGCCGATAGTAAAATGCCTCGGTGAGCGCCTGCAAGATATCGAGGGCCGTCGTGCTCTGCCGCAATCCGTGGATCGTGCCGGTGTCGTCCTCGTTCCAACGCGGGGCGCGTTCGGCCGTCCAGAATGGCAGCACCGTGAGCCCATGCGCGGGTTCCTTTCGCGCAGCCAGCGCGCGATCCAGCGCGGCGGAATCCTTGGGGAGGTCGAGTTCGCGCGCGCACCATGCGCGCAGGTTGCCGGCATTGCTCACCGCGCCGCCGACAAGATGGCGCTTCGCATCCACGCGGTAGCAAAAGAGGCCGAATGGCGCGCGGGCCACGCGTCCCGAGCGCATCACCCGCAGCGCGGCGCTCGTGCCGATGTTGATCGCCGCGAAGCGGGCCGATCCCGCAGGCGTGGTCGCCCCGCAGCCGAGATTGCTTGCGGCGCCGTCGCCGATGCCGGGGAACCACGACGCACCGCGCCATTCGGCAGGTTCATCCGAGATCGGCAGGAGTTTCCCGGCGTCGATCCCGCACGCCGCCAGCATGCGCTCGCTCCAGCGCTGCGCGGTCGGATCGAACAGGCCCGTGCCCGTGGCCATGCCGATGGCGCAGGTCGCCGAGCCGGCGAGCCGCCATTGGAGCCACTCGGCGGGCGAGAGCCAAATTTTGACCCGGCGAAAGAGCGCCGGCTCCGTGCGCCGCAGCCACCGCAGCTTCGCGGGCCAGTATGAGGCCCGGAGCATGCACCCCGTCTCCGCGTGAATCTCCCGCTCGTCGAGTTCTCCCCGCAGCGCGGCGGCATCGGCGCTGCAGCGCGAGTCGGCCCACGTATAGATCGGCGTGAGCGCCCGTCCGCTCACATCGACACCGAGAAAGCTGTGCCAGAAGCACGACATCCCCACCGCGCGCGACGGCGCCCCGTCCGCGGCCCGATGAACGCAATCGCCGGCGGCTGCGAGCCATTCGCCGGCATCCAGCACGGCCATCCCCGCTCGATCCATCCGCAGGGAAACCGCGCGCTGGACCAGGGAATCCGCCACGCGCCCTCCGGCGAAATCGAACCGCGCGGCGCGGAAGGACGACGTGCCCGCGTCGATGGCGAGGATCGTCTCCCCGCGGCTCATCGGCTCCCGCCGTTCGTCCCGTGATACCACATGCGCACAGTTTAGCAGCGGCGCAGGGCGATGAAAACAGGCATTGTCGGCGCGGCGCGCGTCCATAAAATGGCGGGCCACCCCATTTGCATCCATGACCCTGAGCGACACGCAAAGCGAACCCGACGACCGCCAGATCGCCATTGACCGCGTCGGCGTGAAGGCGCTGCGTTATCCGATCCAGATTCGCGACAAGCACCGCTCCGTGCAGAGCACCATCGCGACGGCGCAGCTCACCGTCGATTTGCCGCATCACCACAAGGGCACGCATATGAGCCGCTTCGTCGAGGTATTGAACTCTCACGGCCCCGTGCTGCACGTGGACAACCTCCGTGACATCCTCGAGCAACTCACCGAGCGGCTCGATTCGCAGTGCGCGCACGTCGATTTCGAGTTCCCGTTCTTTCTCCAAAAAAAGGCGCCCGTCACCGGCGCGGTGGGCCTCATCGACTACACGGCGCGGTTCAGCGCCACGCTCGCGGATGGGGTGCTGGATTTCGTACTCATCGTCATCGTGCCCGTCACGACGCTCTGCCCGTGTTCGAAGGCGATCAGTGCCCACGGCGCGCACAATCAGCGCGGGCAGGTCACGCTCGCGGTGCGCTTCGGCCAGCCGATCTGGATCGAGGATCTCATCCGCCTGGTCGAGGACAGCGCGAGCAGCGAGCTCTACAGCCTGCTCAAACGGCCCGATGAGAAGGCCGTGACCGAGCGCGCCTACGAGAATCCGGTCTTCGTCGAGGACCTCGTGCGCAATATCGCCCAGCGCTGCGAGGACGATGCAAACATCCGCTGGTATCGCGTCGAGGCGGAGAACTTCGAGTCGATCCACAACCACAACGCCTACGCCCTCATCGAAAAGCCGCCGCAGGGTCCGGCATGAGAATTGCGCCGGATCGAAGCATGTTGCGGTCTCCCACAAAAACCGGCATCCGATA
>JAQTOP010000125.1 GCA_028713285.1 Terrimicrobiaceae bacterium | reverse complement strand
GGCGCTCCTGTTTCCGCAGGTGCGGCGCGATCTGAAATCCCGCCCCGAAACGCGATGGCTGCTGCTTTGGGCGCTGGGGGGACTGCTGCTCATGACGTTCATTCCCGCAAAGCGCGTGGATCGCATCTATCCGGTCGTGCCGCCGCTGTGCCTGCTCGCTGCGGAATGGTGCGCCGCGCTGTGGACGGATCGCCGTGTTCGCATTGCGACCGGCGCAGCCACCCTCGCGGCGCTGTTGTTTGCGGGCGGTTATTTCATCGGGCTTGTGCCGTTGAGCATCAAGGAAGGCGCCTCCGCTCTGGTGGAATTCTCCGCACGCGCTCGAGCGACCGCCGCATCGCATGGGGTCGCCGAGATCACGCTCCCGCGCGCCCGCGACGACGGGTTGCTGCTGTATTTCGACCGCGTCCGATACGACAGCAAGAGCGACGCCCTCGCGCGCTGGAAAGCAGGCCTGCCCATTGCCCTCGTGCTTTCGGATCGCTCGGTGAAGCAGTTTTTCGACGGAATGGTTCCGCCAAAGCCCGCGATGGTTTCGGACGAACTTCGGCGAAAAAACGAAAGACGCTACTACCTCTTCCTGAACCACTAGCGAAATTTCGATTGCATGACCGCGGGGTAGGGCGAGGCGTCCCCGCCGAGCCGGCTCGCGGGATGAGGCTCACCGGGACGGTTCGCCCTACCCCGGCGCAATCGTCGCGGCGATGGCCTCGAAGGCGGCCCGCCGGTCCGGCGCCGCAAGAATCGGCCGTCCGATCACAAGGAAATCCGCACCCGCCGCAAGAGCGGCCGAAGGGGTGAGGACGCGTTGCTGATCGCCGTGGTCCGCGCCCGCGGGGCGCACACCGGGGGTGACGATCTTCACCGCCGGGCCGACGGCCGCGCGGACGGCGGCGATCTCCAGCGGACTGCACACGATGCCGCCGACTGCGCATGCGGCGCCGACGCCTGCGAGCTGGGGCACCCAATCCGCGGGCGTTTGCGCGATGCCGACCGCGGCGAGAGTGGACGCCGTGCTGCTCGTCAGCACCGTGACCCCGAGCACGCAGACGCCCGGCGCCGCCTCGACCGCGCCGCGAATCATTTCGGGCCCGCCGGCGAGATGAACGGTGAGCATTTCGACGCCCAGCCCGGCCGCCGAGCGCGCCGCCGAGGCGACGGTATTCGGAATGTCGTGGAATTTAAGATCGAGAAATACGCGGAACCCGCGCGCGCGCGCCATCGCGACGACGGGCGGCCCTTCGCGCGTGAAAAGCTGCAGGCCGATCTTGCACCAGCTCGCGGCGCCTTCGAGGGCGGTCAGGATCGACCTCGCCTCGGCGAGGGAAGGCACGTCGAGCGCGACGATGATTTTTTCTTTAGCGGAGGGCGGCATTGGTCGAGGATGCGCGCCCGATGAAGCTGCGAGCCCCCGCGAAAGTCAACCTTTCGCTCCGCATCCTCGGCAAGCGGCCGGACGGGTTTCACGAAATCGAATCGTTCATGACGCCGATTTCGCTCGCGGATGAGATCACCGTGGAAGCGGGCATCGGCCAGGGCGTGCGCGTGCATTGCGACGATCCCGCCGTGCCGCAGGACGACGCGAATCTCGCGGCGGTCGCCGCCCGGCAGTTCCACGCGCATACCGGGCTGCGATTCGACGCGCGGATCGCCATTCGCAAACGCATTCCCGCCGGCGCGGGCCTGGGCGGAGGAAGCAGCGACGCGGCGGCCGTGCTCGTCGCGCTGGACTCGATTTTCGAGACGCACCTCGGCGTGGACGGGCTGGAGCGCATCGCGGCGAACATCGGTTCCGACGTGCCGTTCTTCATCCGCCGGATTCCGGCATGGGCGCGCGGGCGCGGCGAACGAATCGACCCCGCGCCGATGCCGGGCGGGCTGGCTCTCGTGCTGCTCAAGCCGCCGTTCGAGGTGGAAACGCCCTGGGCCTACAAGCGCTGGAGCGTATCGAGCGAGTTGCCGGGCGCGAATTACACGGCCCAGCGCTGGGGCGAATGGGAGTTTTCAAACGACCTCGAGCGGCCCGTGTTCGAGAAATACACGCTGCTGCCGGTCATCAAGGAGTGGCTGGGCGCGCAGCCGGAATGCCGCGCGGCGCTGATGTCCGGCTCGGGATCAACGATGTTCGCCGCGTGCGAGGACCGCGCGGAGGCGAAGGCGCTGGCCGCCCGCGCGCTGAAGCATTTCGGCGCCACGATGTGGACGGCCGTGTGCGAGGCGCCGATCTAGCCGCTCAGCTCGCGAGCTTCCCGCCGGCAAGCTGGTCGAGCTTCGCCCGCTGCTGCTTCGTCAGCCGCTCGATCATGTCGTCGCTGCGGTCCAGGCGATTGTCACGTAGCTCGATCAGGCGCCGGTCGTGGCTGATTTTGCCCTCCTCGAATTTCCGATTGATCGCGGAGGCGGTCAGTTGCGCCCTCCACCACACGTAGGCAAGCTTGGCCTCCTGCTTCGGGGTGAGCGCAAGCTCCCGGCGCACGTCGGCGGAGAGGAGCATGTAGGCGCCGAGGATCTGATACTCGATCTGGACGAGGCGGGCGCGCTGGTCGTCGTTCAAAGCCCGCAAGGCACGGCGATTGTAGGTGGCGGTGAGCGCCTCGAGCTTTTTCTGAGCCGCCTTCTTCGACGCGGCATCGGCCCCCGCCTTCGCGACAATGGCGCGGGCTTCCTCCCGATATTCGTTGCGGATGTCGTTCAATACCGCACGCTGGAGCGAGGTGAGGTGGAGTTGTCTGCGGACGCTATCCACGCCCAGCAGGATGGCCTTCGAGCCGGGCGGCGTGTTCGGAAGCGGCGGCGGCGGCTGGGACGCCGATGCGGAGCTGGCGAAGGCGAGCGACGCGACTGCGGCGGCGCCGAGTAGGGCACGGAGCGTCTTCATGGGATTGGGAGCGTCAGGCCGCGATTTCGGCAGCGATGATTTTTTCGAGCTTCACGATGTCGGCGGCAAACTTCCGGATGCCGTCGGCCAGCTTGTCGGTGGCCATTGCGTCCTCGTTGAGCAGCCAGCGGTAGGTTTTCTCGTCCACGCTGATCCTCTCGATGTCCGCCTGCTTCGCGACTTCGGGATCCAATTTCCGATCGAGCGCCCCCTCGGCCTCGGAGAGCTCCTGGAGCAGTTCGGGGCTGATCGTGAGCAGGTCGCAGCCGGCGAGCTCGGTGATCTGGCTCACGTTTCGGAAACTCGCGCCCATGACCTGCGTGCCATAGCCGAATTTTTTGTAGTAGTCGTAAATCCTGTTCACCGATTGCACGCCGGGATCCTCGGCGCCGCGGTATTCCCTGCCGGTCGTGGCTTTGTAGTAATCGTAAATGCGGCCGACAAAGGGCGAGATGAGCCGCACTCCGGCGTCCGCGCAGGCGATGGCCTGCGGCAGGGAAAACATGAGCGTGAGGTTGCAGTTGATGCCCTCTTTTTGGACCACCTCGGCGGCCTTCGCGCCCTCCCAAGTCGAGGCGATCTTGATGAGGATGCGCTCGCGCGGCGTGCCGAGTTTTTCGTAAAGGCCGATGAGGTAGCGCGCCTTCTGGATCGTGGCCTCGGTGTCAAAGGACAGGCGGGCATCGACCTCGGTCGAGACACGGCCGGGAACGATCTCGAGGATTTCCCGACCGAAGAGGATGAGCAGGTCGTCGATGATTTTCTTCGGAAGGGCGCTGCTGCTGAGGGCGGAGCCACGGTTGTCGGCGATGGCCTTTTCGAGGAGCGGCTTGTATTCCGCCAGTTGAACGGCCTTGAAAATGAGCGTCGGATTCGTGGTGGCGTCCTGCGGCGCGTATTTCTTGATCGAACCGAAGTCGCCGGTATCCGCGACCACCGTGGTGAATTCCTTGAGTTGATCCAGCAGGCTGAGGGCGGTGGCAATATTGCTCATGGGATTTAGAGTTGGATTTGCAGCGACAAACTACACCCGCGGCAGTCTTCCGCCAAATCATTCTTCTCATGATTCCCTCCACATCGCATTCATAGCAGACAGCCGCCCATGAATCCTCCGACCTGCCAGATCGTCGTGCCGAGTTTCCGCGACAGCGTGCGGCTGCGGCCGTTCCTGCTCGAACTCGTCGCGCGGCTGCCGCCGGTGTTTTCGATTCAGGTGGTCGATGATGGCAGTGGAGCGCTGGAAGCGGAGGCAATCCGCGCGCTGGTCGAGCGAGCGCGGGAAACCTACGAACCGGGCGGGCCGCAACTTTGCGAACCGCTGCTCCTGTCGAAAAATTGCGGCAAGGGCGCCGCGGTGCGCGCGGGCTGGCTGGCCGGGGATGGATTTGACCTGGCAGGGTTTGTCGATGCCGACGGGTCGGTGAGCGCCGACGAAATCCTTCGCGGCTACGAATTTCTCCGGGCCCAATCCGATGCACTCGATGGCATCCTGGGCAGCCGGCTGAAGGTTCTCGGCCGGAGGGTCGAGCGAAAATTATTCCGCCACCTGTGCGGACGCGCCTTCGCTACGGCGGTTTCGGAATTTTCGGGGCTGCCGGTCTATGACACCCAATGCGGCTTCAAGCTGTTCAAGACCTCCGCGCTTCTGCCCGTGCTGCCCCGGCTGCAATCCGACCGCTTCGCCTTCGACGTGGAACTCATCATCGAACTCACGATGGCCGGCGCGAAGCTGCAGGAGTTTCCGGTGGATTGGACGCATCGCAGCGGCAGCAAGGTCTCCGTGCCGCGGGACATGCTGCCGATGCTCTGGGACGTGTGGCGGACGAGCCGGCGGGCGCGCCGGAGCCCGCGGGAAGGCTAGAGCTTGCGGTCCTCGGTGGAGCTGCGGACGTGGATCGTCTTGGCGGCGAGGTTATGCACGGCGCGGATGTAGCGGACGGTCCGGCTGCGCGCGCGCATGAGGATCGAGTGGGTGATCGCCGTGCGCCCGACAAGCTTCACGCCGGGAAGCAGCGCGCTGTCGCTGATGCCGGTCGCGCAAAAGATCGAGCTGTCGCCCGAGACGAGATCATCGGTGAAGTAGATGCGGCTGAGGGATTCCGCCGTCGTGACCTTGAGCAGGTCGGCGCGTTCGGCATCGTCGCGCGGCCACATGCGGAGCTGGATGACGCCGTCGAGCGCCTTGAGCGCCGAGGCGGTGAGCACTCCCTCGGGCGCACCGCCGATGCCGACGTATAGATCGACGCCCGAGTCGGGCAGCGACGGGGCGACGGCGGCGGCGATGTCGCCATCCGCGATCATGCGCAGCGAGGCGCCCTCGCGCCGCACGACGTCGATGTATTTCTGGTTGCGCGGGCGGTCGAGCATCACGATCACGAGTTCGCTGATGCGCTTCCGGAGCGCGGTGGCGGCGACGATGAGCGTTTTCTCGAAGGGGTTGTCCAGGCTGATCGGAGCGAGGTCGCGTTTGCGAATCTCACGGTCGATCTGCGGACCATAGGCGAGCTTTTCGACGTAGAAGCTCGGGATGTTCATCATGCAGTGCTGCTTTCCGCGAGCGACGTAGGCCGCGGACATGACGGAGATGGAATTCGGCAGGCCCTTGGCGATGTTGCTGGTGCCGTCGATGGGATCGAGCGCGATGTCGAATCGGGGCGCGCCGTCCGCCCAGGTGCCGAGCTTGTCGCCGAGGAAAATGCCGGGCGCGTTGTCCTTGATACCCTCGCCGATGACCACCTCGCCGCAGATGTCCACCAGGTCGAACACGCCGTAGATCGCATCGCACGCGGCGGCATCGGCGACCTCCTTTTCGCCGCGCCCCATCCAGTGGATCGAGTTCAGCGCGGCATTCTCGGTGGCGCGCACGAACTCGAACTCGATGTTGCGCTCGATGTCCTGGCCTCTTGGGGATCGGGCGTTTCTCATTTTAACTATCGTGCGCCAGACAGGCGGCGAGGAAGCCCTTGAAGAGCGGGTGCGGCGCGTTGGGCTTCGATTGAAACTCGGGATGGAACTGGCAGGCGAGGAACCATGGATGGTTCTTCAATTCGATGAGTTCGACGAGCGTGCCATCGGGCGACAAGCCGGAGACGACAAAGCCGCGCCGCTCCATTTGCTCGCGGTAGGCCTGGTTGAATTCGTAACGGTGGCGATGGCGCTCGAGGATCTCTGGGCGGCCATAGACCTGATGCGCCAGGGTGTTTTTGCCGAGCACCGTGGGGCAGGTTCCGAGGCGCATCGAGGCGCCCTTTTCCGTGACGTCCTTTTGATCCTCGAGAATGCAAATGACGGGATCCTTGCACTCGGGATCGAACTCGGTGCTGTTCGCCCCTTCGAGCCCGCAAACATGCCGCGCGAACTCGATGGTCGCGATCTGCATGCCGAGGCACAGCCCGAGAAACGGCGTGCGCGATTCGCGGGCGAAGCGGGCGGCATCGATCTTGCCCTCGATGCCCCGGTCGCCGAAGCCGCCAGGAACGAGCACGCCGGCCACGCCGCGCAGATATTTTTCCGCGCCTTCCTTCTCGAGATCCTCGGCATCGACGAGCACGAGATCGATGCCGCAATCGTGCGCCGCGCCGGCGTGCGTGAGCGATTCGTAGATGGATTTATAGGCATCCTGCAGCTCGATGTATTTGCCGACGACGGCGACGCGCACGCGCTTCTTCGGATTCACGACGCGCTCGACGTAACGAATCCAGCCGGTCATGTCGGGCTCGTGCGTTTCCAGGCCGAGACGACGGCAGACGATGGTGTCGAGGCCCTCCTCCTGGAACATGAGCGGCGCTTCGTAGATCGTGTTCTCGACATCGCGGCCCTCGATCACCGCCTCGACGGGCACGTTGCAGAAGAGCGACAGCTTCTGGCGGACTTCGCTGTTGAGCGGCAGTTCCGTGCGGCAGATCAGCACCTGCGGCTGGAGGCCGATCTCGCGCAGCTTCGCGACGCTCTGCTGCGTGGGTTTCGTCTTCAGCTCGCCGGCGGCCTTGATGAACGGGACGAGCGTGACGTGCATGAGCAGCGTGTTGCCGATGCCGGCCTCGAGGATGAACTGGCGGATCGCTTCGAGAAAGGGCAGCCCCTCGATGTCGCCGGTCGTTCCGCCGATCTCGGTGATGCAGATGTCGGCGGAGGCCGGGCCGGCCTGCGCTTGAGTGCCAATTTCGCGGATGCGCGCCTTGATCTCGTCCGTAACGTGCGGGATCACCTGCACCGTCTTGCCGAGGTAGTCGCCGCGGCGTTCCTTCCCGAGCACGGTTTCATAGATCTGGCCGCTCGTCACGTTGTTCGCGCGGGTGAGGACGCAATTCGTGAAGCGCTCGTAGTGCCCGAGGTCGAGGTCGGTCTCGGCGCCGTCGGAAAGCACATACACCTCGCCATGCTGGAAGGGGCTCATCGTGCCCGGATCGACGTTCAAATACGGGTCGAGCTTTTGCAGGACGACCTTCAGCCCGCGATGCTCGAGCAGCGTGCCGAGCGAGGCGGCCGCCAGTCCCTTTCCGAGGGAACTCACCACCCCGCCGGTCACAAAAATGTGCTTCATGCGCGCCGATGATACGGGCGGGCTTTGGAAATGCAATTCGA
>JAQTOP010000124.1 GCA_028713285.1 Terrimicrobiaceae bacterium | reverse complement strand
AAGGGCGGCGTGCTCTCGGTCTCGGCGCAGGCCGGCGGCGGCAATGCGGGCGTCGTGACCATCAGCACGCCGCAGGGACGCTTTGACCTCAATGGCGAGCTGTTCGGCCAGGGAGGAAAAGGCGGCAGCGACGGCGGCTTCTCGCTCGACGTCGGCAGCCTGCCCCGCACGCAGGCGCTCGACGAGTTGCTCAATGCCGCCGGCTTCACCGATTCGCGCACCATTCGCGTGCGCACCGGCGACGTGCTCGTGAGCGGCACCGCGACCGCGCAGACATTCAACCTCTCGGCGGATGCAGGCGCGATCACGGTTTCCGGATTGATCGATGCCTCGGGCCAGCGCGGCGGCAAAATCAATCTCAGCGCATTCCGCAGCGTTATTCTGCTCGACGGCTCGAAGCTCACGGTGGCCGCGAAGGAATTCGATGCCGCCGGCAAGGGCGGAGCGATTTCGCTCGAGGCCGGGGCCGAAATCAACGGCGCATTCGACACCGGCGCGCTGCTTGACGTCCGCAGCGGCTCCCTCATCGATCTCACGGTGGCCGCCAATCAGCCGGCGAGCGCCGGATTGGGCCAGTTCACCGGCACGCTGCACCTCCGCGCCCCGCAGACCGCCGGGAACTCCGACGTGCAAATCGCTCCCATCGACGGCACGATCAAGGGCGCATCGAGCATCGTCGTCGAGGGATACAAACTCTTCGATCTCACCGCCTCGGGCGGCGTGATTACCTCCGCGATCCAGTCCGCGGTGAAATCCAACGGCGTCACATTTATCGGCGGCCTCGGCACGCCCACCACCGCCGGCGCGCCCTCGGCCGGCTACGTCGCGATGCACGACCGCCTGCTTGCGAACAACGCCGGCCTCGACTCCGTGCTGAGCATCCGCCCCGGCGCCGAAATCATCAACCGCACCGGCGACCTTACGCTGGGAACATCGAACTCGAACGGCAACGCAGATTGGAATTTGGACACTTTCCGCTTCGGCCCGCAGATTGTTCCCGGGGTGCTGACGTTGCGCGCTGCAGGGGACCTGATCTTTTTTAACGCGCTCCAGGACGGCTTCGACATCGCGACGAAGACCGAGGCCTATACCGCGCCGCTTATGGCGACGAATCCGTTCCTGCCGATGAACGCGCAGTCGTGGTCCTACCGGCTCACGGCTGGCGCCGACCTCGCCGCCGCCGACTTCCATCGCTTCAAGCCGCTTGACCAACTCGGTGCCGACAAGGGATCACTGCGGCTCGGCAAGAATGCCGGGAAGAATATCGCCACACCTTCCACCCTTGCCGGAGGAACCACGAAGAACGCGATAGGCCTGAACGGCAGATTTTACCAGGTCATCCGCACAGGCAGTGGCGACATCGACATCTCGGCGGGTCGCGACGTGCAGATCCTCAATCAATTCGCGACCATTTATACTGCCGGCACCCTAATCTCCGACCCGACGATGAACGGGCAGTTCGAATTGCCATTCCTCGATGCCGGTGCAGGCCTTGTGGCTCTCGGCGCCGCCCAGCAGGATCCGCTTTACCCGATTCAGTACACGCTCGGCGGCGGCAATGTCTCCATCGCCGCCCAGGGAAATATCAGCCATCTCACTCGCAATACGGCCGGCGTCCTCATTCCCGACTCCGAGCGCCAGTTGCCCATGAATTGGCTGTATCGCCGCGGATTTGTGGATCCCGCCACCGGCGAGTTCGGTACCACCACGGTCGAGGGCGTCACGACGATCTCCTCGACGACTTGGTGGGTGGATTTCTCGAATTTCTTCGAGGGAGTGGGCGCTCTTGGAGGAGGAAACGTTTCACTCACCGCCGGAAGGAATGTGGTCAATGTCGATGCCGTCGCTCCGACGAACGCCCGTATGCCCAAGGGCCAGCCCGACGCCGCCAAGCTCGTCGAACTGGGCGGAGGCGACCTGCTCGTCCGCGCGGGAAACGACATCGATGGTGGTGTTTATTACGTTGAGCGCGGTCACGGCAATCTCGAGGCTGGGAACAGCATCCACACAAATGCCACCCGCTCGCCTTCACGCCTGTCCCTCGCGAGCGAGGACCCCTTGCCGGAACCCACGTGGCTGCCGACCACCCTTTTTCTCGGCACGGGCAGCTTCGATGTGAGCGCCCGCAGCGACGTTACCCTCGGCCCGGTGGCGAATCCCTTCCTTCTCCCGGGCGGCATCAACAACACCTTCTGGTATAAAACCTACTTCTCGACCTACGCGCCTTCCGATGCGGTGAACGTCACCTCACTTGGTGGCATGGTTACCTTGCGTCAGAGCGCCGCGCTGCCGAATTCCCTGGGCTCCAACTCGTTGCTCCAGCTCTGGTTGCAGAACGTACTCAATCAGAGCAACACCCATTCTGTTTCGCTTTTCCAGCCGTGGCTCAGGCTCAACGAAACAAACGTCGATTTTTTTGCCACGGTCGCTTCACTGCTGCCAGGCACACTCCGTGTCACCGCCTTCGGCAGCGATATCAATCTCGCCGGCGACCTCACCCTCTCTCCATCGCCTCGCGGGACGGTGGACCTCGTCGCCGCAGGCTCCATCAATGGCCTCCAGCTGGTTGGCGTCTATACGGCGAACCAACCGGCACTTAACGTCTGGGGCGCGGGCCGGATCGATCTCTCCGATGCAAGTCCCGCCGCCCTTCCAAGCGTAGCGTCACCGTATGCCTACCAGGCCGTCGTTGGCAACGTGCCCGGCGCCCGCAATTCAGGCAGGAACGTCCTGGCCTTCGTCGATAACCTCTTTCAAGAGAGCGGCTCGGTAAACGGCGTTCTCCAGACGAAGCAGGCATTGCACGGGAAGCAACTGCTTCACGAGAATGACCCCCAACCCGTGCATCTCTACGCGCAGGGAGGCGATATTTCCGGTCTCACGTTGTTTGCTCCAAAGGCGGCCCGTATTGTCGCTGGGCATGACATCACCGACTTCTCTTTCTATGTGCAGAACATCTCCGCAGCCGATGTGACCGTCGTTTCTGCACGGCGAGACATAGTCGCCTACGATGCAAATTCCCCGTTGCGCGGCGCCGCGCAGTCCGATGGCAACATCCTGGGTAACGGTGAACTTCCGCTTTCTGGCGACATCCAGATCGGTGGTCCCGGTTCCCTCGAGGTGCTCGCTGGGCGCAATCTCGATCTCGGTACAGGGCCCAACGTCGTAGCCAATCCCGATCCGCTGATCGATCCTGCCGCATTCGCCTTTGCCACCGCGGTCGCCACCGATACCGCAAATGGCATTGGCGTCGGCATCGCCAGCATTGGCAATGCCCGCAACCCCAACTTGCCCTTCGATGGAGCCGCGATCATCACGGGCGCAGGTATCGGACCCTCGGCCGGCCTCGCGGAGAGCAAACTCGACTTCGACAAGTTCATTTCGGAATTCGTCCTGGGCGACTCCGGCGCCCGCTACCTGTCCGAGCTGCCCACCGCGCCGGACTCGAAGCAAAAGCTCACGGTCGCCGACTTCGCGGCGCTCTCGTCCGATGCGCAGCGGAGGATCGCGCTGCAGGTTTTCTATCTCGCCCTGCGCGATGCGGGCCGCGATCACAACGTGGCCGGCAGCCCCGGCTTTGGCAATTATACTGCGGGCTTCGATGCGATTGACTCGCTCTTCGGCAAGGGCCGCCATCGCGGCGACATCACGACGCGCACGCGGAATATCCGAACGAAGGCGGGCGGCGACATCAGTCTCTTCGCTCCCGGCGGAGGGCTCACGCTTGCTTCAGTGATTTCCGGCAGCCTTCAGGTGCCTCCCGGTGTCGTTACCGAGGCGGGCGGGAACATCTCGATCTTTACCAACAAAAACGTGGACATTGGCGTCGGCCGCATCTTCACCCTGCGCGGGGGCAACGAGATCATCTGGTCGTCCACGGGCGACATCGCCGCCGGTTCGTCCTCGAAGACCGTGGCATCCGCCCCGCCGACCCGCGTGCTGATCGATCCTCAAAGCGCGGATTTGAAGACGGACCTTGCCGGACTGTCCACCGGCGGCGGCATCGGCGTGCTCGCCACGGTGGAAGGCGTGCCGCCCGGCGACGTCGATCTCATCGCGCCCGGCGGTGTCGTCGATGCGGGTGACGCGGGCATTCGCGTCTCAGGCAACCTGAACATCGCCGCTGTGGCGGTGCTGAATGCCAGCAACATCAACGTCGCCGGCACCAGCGCGGGCGTCCCGGCCCCCGCTCCGGTGAGCGCACCGAACATCGCGGGCCTCACCTCCGCCTCGAATACCGCCGGCGCCGCCAACAGCGCCGCAAACGATGTCGCGAATCAGGCCCGCCAGCAGGCCCCGCCCGAAGAGACGCCATCGAACATCACCGTCGAGGTGATCGGCTATGGCAACGACGACAGCGCCAACGCGGACGCCTCGGGCAACGGCGGCGCGTGAGCCGCAGTCGCATTTGAAGGGCGAACATTTTCGCTCGCTTCCCTTCCGGCGAACTCTGCAATACGTGCCATAGTATCGCCGAAAATTGCAGACCATGTTCACGTTGCGTCGTCCTTTCCCCATCGTTCTCCAGCTCCTGTTCGGCTGCGCTTGGGCAGCACTGCTTGTTTCCGCGTCGGCGGCGCCTGAGCCGGCGCCCCAGCCGCAGAAGCTCCGCGTCATCACCCGCGATCTCGAGCCGTTCTCGTTCGTGCAGGACGAGCGGCGAACGGGATTCGCCATGGATCTCTGGGACGACGTCGCCCGCGAGATTGGAGTCCCATACGACGTGACCGTGGCCGATACCGCGCAAAAAATGGTCGATGCGGTCGAAAACAAAACCGCCGACATCGCGGTGGGCGCGTTAAGCATCACGGCCGAGCGCGAGAAGGTCATCGAATTCTCGCAGCCTTTTTACGAGTCGGGCCTGCAGATTCTCGTCTCCAAAAGCGGCGGTCTCACCGACACCGTCCGGTCGCTTCTCGGCAATCTTTTGAACTGGCAGGTCCTCGGCGGTTTTGCGCTCGCGCTCGGCATCATGGTCGTCATTTCCCATCTCGTCTGGATGCATGAACACCCCGTGAACGAAGCCATGTGGCCCAGATCCTACCTCGCCGGCATGTGGGAATCGTTCTGGTGGACGATCAGCATGTTCCTCGTTGGAGGTGCGGACAACAAAGGCCCCATCGGCGTCGGCGGACGCATCGTGGCCATCGTCTGGATGATGATCAGCATCGTGTCGATCTCGCTGCTCACGGCGTCCTTCAGCGCCACGCTCACCGTGAATTCGCTCAACGGAGACATCAACGGCCCGGAGGATTTGCCGAACAAGGAGGTCGCGACCATCAAGGGAAGCGCCGCCGAAACCTGGCTGCAAAAGCACGGGTCGATCGTGGACGCCTTTCCCGACGTCCCCGCCTGCGTCGCGGCGCTGAATGCCGGAAAGGTGAAGGCCGTCGTCTTCGACGCGCCGATTCTCAAATACGCGATGACGAAGCCGGGCAACGCCAGCCTTGCGCTGGTGGGCAATCTTTTCGACCGGAACAATTACGGCTTCGCGCTGCAACAGGACAGCAAACTGCGGGCCGGCGTCAATGAGGCGCTGCTCTCCCTGAGCGAGCGCGGGGTCACCGAGGAACTCCGGAAGAAGTGGTTCGGCGCGGAGAAATAATCGGCCCGACGGCCCGGAAAGGCCGATGCTGTCACCCCTCCAGCGCGGTCGCATCCTGGAGAGCGAGCCAGCTTTTGAGGGCCGCGTGCTCCGGGCAATCGAGCTGCGGATCGGCGCGGAAGATGGCGGTTGCGCGCTGCCGCGCCTCGTCAAGCAGGGCCGCATCCCGCGCGAGATCGCCGAGTCGCAGCGGCGGCAGACCCGTCTGCGCCGTGCCGAGCATGTCGCCCGGGCCGCGCAGCCGCAGATCAGCCTCCGCCACCTCGAAGCCGTCCCGCGTGCGCTCGAGCACCGCGAGCTTTTCGCGCGTCTCGGGCGTGTCCTCCCCGGGCATGAGGATGCAATACGAGGTGTGCGCATCCCGCCCGATGCGGCCGCGGAGCTGGTGCAATTGCGCGAGGCCGAAGCGCTCGGCATTCTCGACGAGCAGCACGCTCGCGTTCGGCACGTCGATCCCGACCTCGATGACCGTCGTCGCCACCAGCGCCTTTGTTTCGCCGCTTGCGAAGGCGCGCATCGCCGCGTCCTTTTCATCGGGTTTCAATCGCCCGTGTAGCAGGCCGCACGCGTGCGGGGCGAGCAGGCCGCGCCATTTCTCGAACTCCGCGGCCGCCGCCTTCGCCTCGAGTTTTTCGGATTCCTCGACGAGCGGATAGACAATGTAAGCCTGCCTGCCCGCCTCGATCTGCTTGCGCAAAAACAGGGCGGCCTGGGGCAGCTTCGCCGGGTCGCGAATGCCGGTGATAATCCGGCCGCGATTGGCGGGCAGCTCGTCGATCACCGTGATGTCCAGGTCGCCGTAGGCGGTCTGCGCGAGCGTGCGGGGGATCGGCGTGGCCGTCATCACGAGCACGTCCGGCGCGTCGGCGCGCAGGATGAGCCGGGCGCGCTGCAGCACGCCGAACTTGTGCTGCTCGTCGATGACGATGAGCCCGGGATTCCGCAGCTCGTCCGGCTCGTAAAGCAGCGCCTGCGTGCCGACGAGAAGCTGGGGGGCGCCCTCGCCGGCCCATAATTCCAGGTTCGCATCCGTCCGCCGCGCGCCGGTGCGCAGCGCGACGCGGACGCCGAGCGGCCCGAGCAGGCGCGTGAAATTCGCGTAGTGCTGCTCGGCGAGGAGTTGCGTGGGCGCCATCACGACCGCTTGGAATCCGGCCTCGATGGCGAGCAATGCGGCGGAGAGCGCGACGAGCGTCTTGCCCGAGCCGACGTCGCCCTGGAGCAGGCGGTTCATCCGGCGATCCGACGCCATGTCCGCGCGAATCTGTGCAATCGCGCGGCGCTGCGCGCCGGTGAGGGCGAAGGGCAGGGCGGCGCGCAGGCGGTCGAGCAGCGCGCCGGGGGAGGCCTTGGGTCTTCCCGGCAGCGCGTCCACGCGGGCGCGGCGCGATGCGATGAGCGCCTGCATGGCAAAAAATTCCTCGCTCACCAGCAGGCGGCGGGCGGCCTCGAGGTCGTCGAACGATTCGGGAAAATGGATCGCGCGGAGCGCGGCGGCGCGGGCGGGATCGGCCTCCGCGCCGGGCAGCAGGCTCGGGATGCGCGTGAGGTCGGCGGTGTGCAGCGCCTGGAAAATCCATTCGCGCAACCGGCGCGGGGTGAGGCCCTCGCCGCCGGGATGGATGGGCGTGATCCGGTGGAGGTGGATGAGCGCGTCGCCTTCATCCTCGATCATTTCAAACTCGGGGAAGTCGAGAAACAGTCGCTTCCCGCGCGCCTTCACCCGTCCATAGGCGACCATGCGCATGCCCGTGGCGATGAGCTTGCCGACATAGGGCATGTTGAACCACCGGCACGACACGCGCCGCGCGAGCGCGCCGCCGCCGGTTTCCTCGATGGTCGCCTCGTAACCCCGCCGCCATCCGCCATACGGCAGGTGACCGGCCTTGACGACCGTGCCGCAAAGCAGCACGGGCTGCGCCGCGGGCGCGTCGGGAAAGGGCGCAAAGTGCCGCCGGTCCTCGTGCCGCCGTGGAAAATGCAAGGCGAGATCGGCGAGCGTGCGCAGGCCGAGCTTGTGAAGACTG
>JAQTOP010000026.1 GCA_028713285.1 Terrimicrobiaceae bacterium | reverse complement strand
CTTCTGCTCCTCAAGCTTTTTGCCTCGCCATGACGATCCCGCAAATTCCCGCCACCGCGCCCTTCGACGCGTCGCAGCGCGTGTGGCTCAATGGCTATCTCGCCGGCCTTTTCAGCTCCGGCGCCGCTGCGACGGCGTCTGCGGCCGGATCTCCGTCGCGCGGCCCGCTTCTATTTCTGTGGGGATCCCAGACAGGGGGCGCGGAGGGGCTCTCGCGCCGTTTCGCACGCGACGCGAAAAAGCTCGGCTTCGACGCCCGCGCCGTGGGCCTCGAGGAATACGCGTCGCTCGACCTTGCGAAGGAAAGCCGCATCGCCGTCGTCACGAGCACCTACGGCGACGGCGACATGCCAGACAATGCGCAGGCGTTTTGGGATTTCATCCGCAACGGGACCGCGCCGAGGCTGGATCACGTCGAGTTCGCCGTTCTCGCGCTGGGCGACCTCAACTACGCGCAATTCTGCGAGGCGGGACGACGGTTCGATCAGCGCCTCGAAGAACTGGGCGCGAAGCGCCTGCTGCCGCGCGCCGACTGCGACGTGGACTACGAAGCTCCCGCTGGAGCCTGGTTCGAAGGCCTGATGGGATCGCTGGGCTCGACCGCCGCGCCCGCTTCGCCGAATGTCGCCGCGCCGAAAGTCGCCGCCTATTCGAAGACCAATCCCTTTCCCGCGGTTCTCAAGACGAATCGCATCCTCAATCGTCCCGGCTCGGCCAAGGAGACGCGCCACTTCGAGCTTCTTCTCGACGCCGTGGAATACGAGGCCGGCGACGCGCTCGGGATCCGTCCGACGAATTGCCCCGAGTTCGTGGAGGAGCTTCTCGGCGCGGCCGGCCGCGATGGCGGCGAGGTCGTGACGCTCGCCGCGGGTGGCGAAGTCTCGCTGCGCGATGCGCTCACCTGCCACTGCGATCTTTCCGGGCATCTCTCCGATCCGCCGCCCAATGGGATCGCCGCGGCGGAGTGGATCGCATCCCTTCGCAAGCTGCAGCCGCGGCTCTACTCCATTTCGTCGAGTTCGAAAGCCCATCGCGGCGAAGTGCATCTCACCGTCGCCATCGTTCGCTATGAACTGGCCGGGCGGCCGCGCAAGGGCGTGTGTTCGACCTTTCTCGCCGATCGGGTGACGGGCGAAACGCGCGTGCCCGTCTTCGTTCACAAGTCGCCGCACTTCCGCGTTCCGTCCGACGGCTCTCGGCCGATCATCATGGTCGGCCCGGGCACCGGCGTCGCTCCGTTCCGCGCATTCCTCGAGGAGCGCCGTGCCACGGGTGCGTCCGGCAGGAACTGGCTCTTCTTCGGCGACCAGCGCGCCGCCACCGATTTTCTTTACGAGGAGGAATTGCTCGCGATGCGCGCCGATGGCCATCTCACCCGCCTCGACCTCGCCTTTTCCCGCGATCAAGCCGAAAAAATCTACGTGCAGACGCGCATGCTCGAGCACGCCGCCGACATCTGGGCCTGGCTGCAGGACGGCGGCTATTTCTACGTCTGCGGCGATGCGAAGCGCATGGCGAAGGATGTCGATGCCGCCCTGCACCGGATCGCCGAAACCGCCGGCGGACTCGGCGCGGATGCTGCCGCCGACTTCATTACCCAACTCAAAACCGCGAAGCGCTACGTGCGTGACGTCTATTGAAATGAATCCAATCACGTTACCGGCGGGCGCCGGCCTTATTCAGGAAGTCGAAGGTCAGCCGCTCAGTCCCGAGCAGCGCACCTATCTAGACGGTTTTTTCGCCGGGGTGCAGCAGAGGGCAGTCGTCTTTGCCGATCTCTTCCCGGAACATAACGCCCCGCAGCAGGAGTCCGCGGAGGACGAACTCCCGCAGGTCGCCGAAGAGCGCATCAAGAACGAGGAGCATCCGCTCGACTCGTATTATCGTCTCGTCGAAAACGCGCGTCACAATCAACCCCCCGACAAGGAGGAGACCTTCCGCTTCAAGTGGAACGGCCTGTTTTACCTCACTCCCGTGAAGGATGCCTTCATGGCGCGGCTGCGCATTCCCGGCGGCCAGCTCATGAGCCACCAGGTGCGCGAGCTCGCCCGCATCGCGAAGGAACTCACCACGGGCTACGTGCAGGTGACCACGCGCGCGAACCTCCAGCTGCGCCTCATCGAGCCGAAGAACACGCCCGAATTCCTTCGCCGCGTCCAGGCCATCGGCCTGCACACGCGCGGATCGGGCGCGGACAACATCCGCAACCTCACGTCGAATCCCACCGCCGGCATCGATCCCGTCGAGATCATCGATTGCACGCGCTACGTCCGCGAGCTGGCCGACTTCATCATCGAGCACCGCGAGTTCTACAACCTGCCGCGCAAGTTCAATATCGCCTTCGATGGCGGCGGCCTCATCGGCTCGGTCGAGGATACGAACGACATCGGTGTGAAGGCCGTGCAGATCGGCGGCGAGGCGCGCTTCCGCATCGCGCTGGGCGGCGCGACCGGGCACAAGGCATTCGCCCGCGACCTTGGCGTGCTCGTTCCGCCGGAGGACATCGTAAAGGTCGTTGTTGCCCTGGTTCGCGTCTTCATCGCGAACGGCTGCCGCACCGACCGAAAGAAGGCCCGGCTGAAACACCTGCTCGATACGTGGACGCTGGACCAATACCTCGCCGAGACGGAAAAACTCCTCGGCGCCCCGTTGCGCCGCGCGTCGCTGGAACCGTTGAGCTATCCCGCGGAGCATCTGTCCCACTCGCACATCGGCGCCTATCCGCAGCGGCAGCGGGGATTGAACTACCTCGGCATCGCGTTGCCTGCTGGCCAGATCACTCCGCGCCAGCTCGTGCGGCTCGCCGAGTTGTCCAAACTTTACGGCTCCGGCGAACTGCGCCTCACGGTCTGGCAGAATTTCATCCTGCCCAACATCCCCGACGCGTTTCTGGAGACCGTGAAGAAGGCCGTCATCCGCATCGGCCTCGACCATCGGCAGTCCAACATCGCGAGCGGCGTGATCGCCTGCACGGGAAATCGCTATTGCAAATTCTCCTCGACCGACACGAAGGGCCACGCGCTGGAACTCACGAAATACCTCGAGAAGCGCATCGCGCTCGACCGGCCGATCAACATCCACGTCACCGGCTGTCCGCACTCGTGCGCGCAGCACTACATGGGCGACATCGGCCTGCTCGGCGCGAAGACCCGCGATGGCCGCGAGGCCTATCACGTCTGCGTGGGCGGCGGCTTCGGAAATCGCGCAGCCATTGGCCGGCAGGTTTTTCAAGCGATGCCGTTCGAGGAATTGAAGCCCGTCCTCGAGCGCATGCTGCGCGTCTATTTGCGGGAGCGGGAGGCGGGCGAGTCGTTCCAGGCGTTCACCGTTCGTCACGACCTGAATGCGCTCCAAACCCTGTTTTCGGGCGATGACTGAGGTGAATCTCATCGACCGATTGCTCGCCGAGCAGGGCGCGCTCACAGCGGTCGCGCGGTTTGCGCGGCGGCACGAGGAGGGCGGCCTGCCCGCGCAGGCCCGCTACTACGAGGACCTCATTCCGCTCACGCGACCCGCGCCCGGCCAGCAATACGCCTTCGCCGTCGATCTCGATGCCTGCACGGGCTGCAAGGCCTGCGTGAGCGCGTGTCATTCGTTAAACGGACTCGATGAACACGAGACGTGGCGCGACGTCGGGCTGCTCGTCGGCGAGCGCGGCGGCGGCCCATATTTGCAGACGGTCACGACCGCCTGCCACCACTGCGTCGATCCCGCCTGCCTGGAAGGCTGTCCCGTGATGGCCTACGACAAGGACGCGGAAACCGGCATCGTGCGGCACCTCGATGATCAATGCATCGGCTGCCAATACTGCACGTTGAAGTGCCCCTACGGCGTGCCGAAATATTCGGAGCGACTCGGCATCGTGCGCAAATGCGACATGTGCCACGACCGGCTCGCCGTCGGCGAAGCGCCCGCCTGCGTGCAGGCGTGCCCGCACGAGGCCATCGCGATCCGCCTCGTGGATGTCGCCGAAGTGTCCGCCGCCGCGACGCCGGGCACGCGCCTCGTGCCGGGTGCGTTTGACTCGAGCTACACGAAACCGACGACCGTCTATCATTCGCGGAAGGCTCCGCCGGATGCCGCCCATGCGGCCTGCGCCTACAAGCTCCAGCTCGAGCACGCGCACTGGCCGCTGCTCATCATGCTCGTCGCCACGCAGGCCGCGACCGGCCTCTTTGCCGCCGCCTTCGCGACCGGAATCGCAAGCCCTGGCCAATTTCACAACGCCGGCTTCCCGCTTGTCGCCGCCGCCTTCGCGCTCCTCAACGGAGGCCTCTTCGCCGCCGTCTTTCACCTTGGCCGCCCGCTCGGCGCCTGGCGATTCTTCCTCGGCCTGCGCACTTCGTGGATGAGCCGCGAGATTCTTGCTTTCAGCCTCATGGCCACAATCGCCGCTCCTGCGGTCGGCGCGGCGTTTCTTTTCCCGGGCTCTCCGCTTGCGTCCGGCCTCGCCGGGGCCACGGCCTTGCTTGGCGTCGTCGCGGTCTTAACCTCCGCGATGATCTACATCGACACCCGCCGCACGTTTTGGTCGCCCGTCGAATCGTTCGGCCGGTTTTACGGCGCGACGCTCGTGCTCGGCGCCGCCGCCGCCGCGGTCGTCCTCGGCCTTGCCGGTCAAAGCGCAGGCATGCGCGCCGCGCTCGCCATCGCCGTCGCAATTCGCGCGATCATCTTCGGTTGGGAATATGCAAGCCATCGCCTCGCGCTGAAGGATCGGAATGCCGCCACGCATCTGTCCGCCCTCACGATCAGTGCCCTGCTGCCGTGGCTGTTCCCTTCGCGCATCGCGCTCTTCGTCGTGGCGACGCTCGGCTCGCTCGTCGCGATCTTCGGTGCACCGCAGTTTGCGCCTGCATGGGCGGCCCTTGCGTTCGCGACAACGGCGGCGTCCCAGATCCTCGAGCGCTACACCTTTTTCACCGCGGTGCGCGCGCCGCACATGCCCGGCGGAATCTGATGAAATTTCCTGCGCTCAAGATTCCTTCGACGCCGGCGGAACTCATTCCGCCCATCCGCGCCTGGACCGGCCCGCTCACGGAGGAACTTGTGCGCAGCCCCGGCGGCTTCGGGCTCGGGCAGATTCCGGATCGCGTGACGCCCGACGACACGACGACGATGGTATGCGGTTTCTGTTCGACGGGCTGCGGCCTGAACGTTCACCTCAAGGACGGTCAGGCAATCAACCTCAGCGCTGACGCGACCTATCCCGTGAACCTCGGAATGGCGTGCCCAAAGGGTTGGGAGGCGCTCACGCCGCTTTCCGCGCCGGACCGCGGCACGACTCCGCTCGTGCGCCGCCGCAGGGGCGGTCCGCTGGAGTCGTGCGATTGGGAAAGCGCGATGGTCCTTTTTTGCGAGGAGTTCAAGGCCCTCAAGGCGAAACACGGCCCCGAGTCCGTCGCCTTTCTCAGCACCGGACAGATCACGACCGAGGAGATGGCGTTCCTCGGCTGCCTGTTCAAAATCGGCATGGGCTTCATCCATTGCGACAGCAACACGCGGCAATGCATGGCCACCGCCCACGTCGCCTACAAGCAGTCCTTCGGCTTCGACGCGCCGCCCTACACGTATGCCGATTTCGAGGAGTCGGACGTGCTCGTTTTCATCGGCTCGAATCCCTGCATCGCGCACCCGATCATGTGGCAGCGCGTGATGCGCAACCCGCACTCGCCCGAGATTCTCGTCGTCGATCCGCGCGCCACGGAAACCGCGATGGCCGCGACGCAGCACTACGCGATCCAGCCGAAGTCCGATCTCACGCTGCTCTACGGTCTCGCGCATCTGCTCATCGAGATGGACGCGGTGCGGCGGGAATTCATCGAGGCGCACACCACGGGATTCGAGGAGTTCGCGGAGTTTGTGCGCGCGTTTTCACCCAGGCACGTCTCGGCGGCTGCCGGCATTTCCGAAGAGCGCCTTCGGCATTTCGCGCAGACCATCGCGGACGGGAAGCGCGTTTCGTTTTGGTGGACGATGGGCGTGAACCAGGGCCACGAATCCACGCGCACCGCGCAGGCGATCATCAACCTTGCGCTCATGACCGGCAGCATCGGCCGGCCCGGCACGGGGGCGAACTCGATCACCGGCCAGTGCAATGCAATGGGCTCCCGCATCTTCGCGAACATCACGAGCCTGCTCGGCGCGCACGACGCGAACGACGACGCGGACCGCGCGAAGATCGCCGGCATTCTCGGCATCGACGAATCCGCAATCCCGCGCGAGCCCTCGATGGCCTACGACGAAATCGTGCGCGGCATCGCCGAGGGAAAAATCAAAGGCCTGTGGGTCATCGCGACGAATTCCTCGCACTCGTGGATTCACCAGAGCGAATTCAACGCGCTCCTCGAGAGGCTCGATTTTCTCGTCGTGCAGGATCTCTATTCGACCACCGAGACCGCGCAGCGCGCCGATCTTTTTCTTCCCGCCGCCGGCTGGGGAGAGAAGGAAGGGACGCTCATCAACTCCGAACGCCGCATCGGCCTTATCAAAAAAATCCGCCGCGCGCCGGGTCAGGCGCTGTCGGATTTCCACATTTGCCAGCTCATCGCTCACTATTGGGGCTGCGCCGCGCAATTTGCCAGATGGACCTCGCCCGAGGCCGCATTCGCGCTGCTCAAGGAAGTTTCGCGTAATCAGCCGAATGACATGACCGGCATCCGCGACTACCACCACATCGACGCGGAGGGCGGCATCCAGTGGCCGCTTCCTGAAGCGTCTCTTTCCCGCGCAACCCACTCCATCGAGCACGGGCAGGAGCATGATTGCGAGAACCGGATTTCCACGGAGCGGCGGCTTTTCGAGGACGGCAGGTTTTTTACCCCCGACGGCCGCGCGCGCTTTTTGTTCGACGAGCCGCGTGCGATGCCCGAGCCACCCGATGACGAATATCCCTTTATTTTGCTCACGGGCCGGGGCACTTCCTCGCAATGGCACACGAATACGCGAACGGGAAAATCCGACGTGCTGCGGAAGCTCTACCCCGCGCATTGCTACGTGGAGATTCATCCGACGGACGCCCGCCGACTCGGCATCAGGCCGAACTCCCCTGTTCAGCTCGCCTCGCGCCGCGCAAAAATACGGGCCGCCGCCTTCGTCACCCCGACCGTCCAGCCCGGGCAGATTTTCGTGCCGATGCACTACCGCGAGGTGAACACGCTCACCTTTCCCGCCTTCGACCCGCACTCGCGCCAGCCCGCCTATAAAGCATGTGCGGTGAGCGTCGCGGCGTTGTAAATAGGAGATAATGCTTGTCACCGCGCTTTACATTTCGCCCGGCCATAATTTCTTCGGGCGCTACGGACAGACGGCCGGGACTCATCCCACCGTCGCGGTGCCCGAGGTCGAATGCGTGCCGGGCAGGGGCCTGCGCGGCGACCGCTTCTTCGACTACAAGCAGGACTACAGGGGGCAGGTCACGTTATTTGCCGGCGAGGTCCATGAGGATCTTTGCCGCGCGCTGGATATTTGGGACAAATCGCCCGCGGTATTCCGGCGGAATATCATCACGCGCGGCGTGAATTTGAACACGCTGATCGGCTCGGAGTTCGAGATTCAGGGCGTGCGCTTTTTCGGCGCGGCGGAATGCAGCCCCTGTCTGTGGATGAACGAGGCGTTCGGCGCCGGCGCGGAGGAGCTTTTGCAGGGCAGGGGAGGGTTGAGAGCCAGAATCCTCACCGGAGGTCCGCTCCGGCTCAGCGAGCCGTGACACCGTGTGCCGCAGCGCTGCTGGCGGGCGGCAAATCCTCCCGCATGGGCCGCGACAAATGTCTCATCGAGATCGACGGCATCCCGCTCTGGCGTCGCCAGTGGGAATTGCTCGGCGGCATCGCCGGGGAATCGATGATCGTCGCTCCCGTCAGGCCCGGGTGGTGCCCTCCGGATTTGCGTTGGGTCGCGGATGCCGTCGCAGGCTGCGGACCGCTCGGGGGACTGGCGGTGGCATTGGCTGCCGCAACGCACGATCGCGTCCTCATCCTCGCGGTGGATTTGCCCGGCATGAATTCCGACTACTTGAAAAAACTGCTGGCGCATGCCACCGGCGCGTGCGGAATTGTTCCCGTGATGGATCGCTTGTTTCAGCCATTGAGCGCGGTGTATCCCCGCTCCGCGCTGGCGGCGACTTTGCGGCAGCTTGCCACCCCCGACAAGTCGCTGCAGCCGCTGCTCCGCCGGCTCGTCGCGGAGGGGATAATGAAGTCGGCGCCCGTGGAGGAAGCGGACAGGCCCTTGTTCCGAAACCTCAATACTCCCGGTGATTGAATGAATGACCCGCTCGGCAGGACGGTGGATTACTTGCGGCTGTCGGTCACGGACCGTTGCAACGAGCGCTGCCTCTACTGCATGCCCGAGCATTATCGCGGCTGGCTTCCGCAGAAGGAGATTCTGTCGGACGCTGAGCTGATGGCCGTGGTGCGCGTGGCGGCCGGCATCGGATTCAAGCGCTTCCGCGTGACCGGCGGCGAGCCCCTGCTGCGCCCCGGGATCGTCGAATTCATGGCCGATCTCGCAGCCTTTCCCGGCGTGGAATCGGTGCAAATGACCACGAATGGCATGTTCCTGCCCAGACTCGGCGACGGCCTTGTCCGCGCGGGCGTGCGGAATTTCAATATCAGCCTCGATGCGCTCGACCCCGCACGCTATCGCGCGATCACGCACGGAGACGTCGCGCCGGTGATCGACGGCATCCGTCAAATGAAGGCGCTCGGCTGCAAGGTGAAGCTCAACACCGTCCTCATGCGCGGGAAGAACGAAGATCAGATCGAGTCGATTCTGGACTTCGCCGGAGCGCTCGATGTCGTCGTCCGCTTCATCGAACTCATGCCCGTCAGTATGAGCGAAATGCTCAGCGAGGAGAATTTCCTGCCGGTCGGCGAGGTGCGGAGAAATCTGGAGCGGGAAGATATTCTCGACCCGATCGAGGATGCGCTGGGATTCGGCCCGGCGCGATATTACCGGCTCCGGCGCCGCGGAGTGATCGTGGGATTCATCAGCGCGATCACCGACCTGCACTTTTGCGAACGCTGCAACAAGATGCGGCTCACCGCGGATGGCAAGCTGCGGCCCTGCCTGGGCAATCATCTCGAGACGGACCTTCTGCCTGCGCTGCGTCCCGACGTGGACCTCGATGCGCTGGAGGAGTTGTTCCTGCAAACGCTTGCCGGGAAGCCGGCCGAGCATCTCTTCCGCAGCAATTACCAGCCGGGACGGGTGATGACCGCCATCGGCGGCTGATTTCCCGGAGCGCGACGACGCGACTCCGATTCACCGGGCGTAGTATGCAGCGATCTTGCGCACCGCGCTCACGACGTCCTGCGCGTCCTGGTCCGTCAGCTTTCCCGACATGGGAAGCGAGATCGTGCCGGCCGCGATCCGCTCGGCATTCGGAAAGACTCCCGGCTTGTAGCCGTATTTGCCGACATAGAACGGCATCAGGTGCACGGGGAGATAATGGATGCCCGAGCCGATTCCTTCCGCCTTCAATGCCGCGAGAAATTGCAGGCGACCGACGGTCAGCGATTCCGGCCGCAGCACGACGGTGTAGAGGTGCCGGGCATGGGTTTCCTCGGGGCGGGTCGGCGCGGGGGTTTCCAGCGCGGGCAGACCGGCCAGGCCTTCGTCGTAGGCGCGCCAATGGCGTTCGCGAATCCTGAGGTTTTCTTCGACGCGGGCCAATTGATGGATTCCGAGCGAAGCATTCAGATCCGTGAGGCTGTAATTGTATCCCGGCTCCATCGCTTCGTAGGAACCCGATCCCTTGTTCGAAAAGCGAGCCCAGGCATTCTGGCAGAGACCATGCAGCCGCAGTCTGCGCAGCCTGTCCGCCACGTGACCGTCCGCCGTCGTGACAATGCCGCCTTCCGCGGTGGTGAGATTCTTGTTCGCGTAGAAACTGAACACCGTGAAACGGCTGATGCTGCCGACCTTGCGGCCGTTCCATGCGGCCTCCACGGCGTGGGCGGCGTCTTCGATCACGGTCAGATTGTGGCTCCTCGCGATCTCGCCGATCGCGTCCATGTTGCAGGGGCGCCCCGCCATGTGCATGGGCATGATCGCCCGGGTGCGCGGCGTCACGGCCTCCGCGATGCGCTCCGGATCGATGTTTTGCGTCTTTGAATCGACGTCAGCGAATACGGGACGCGCTCCGACATGCTCGATGACATTGGTCGTCGCGACGAACGTGAGCGGGGTGGTGATGACTTCGTCTCCGGGTCCGATCCCCGCCGCAAGCAGCGACAGGTGCAGTCCGGCCGTGGCGGAGTTCACCGACACCGCATGCGCTGCTCCCGAGTATCCGGCAAACGCCTCCTCCAGCCGGAGGCACTTCGGTCCGAACCCGATCCATCCGCTGCGGAGCGTATCGACGACCTCGCGAATCTCTTCCTCTCCGATCAGTGGCGCGCCGAAGGTAAGGAAGTTTTCCCGTATTGGGCGCCCGCCGGCAATCGACGGCAGCAGCCCGTCAGCGGCAATCACCATCCGCCTCCCGTGGAGATGAATTTCCGCCCTCGCTGTCGCGTGAATCGCCTGTATTACTCAGCTTCCCCGTGCGGAAGCGGTGACCGGTGGCGTTGAGATCAATGAGGCAAAAGCAGCACATTTCGTCGGTGTTCGGCGCGTATGCTGCCAACAATCCGCCGGAAGCGAAATCCTTTTTCCTGGATCGAGCAGGAGCACGCCGATTTTCGAGGGCAGGCAAAGGGAATCGAGCCTAGCGGTTCCACTTGACGCCGATCACATGCGTCCAGCAGCCGAGCAGCGCGGCGTCGGATTCCGTGGACCAATCGAGCAGCGCGCGCGCGGCGCGGGTGTTCCCGGCGGCGTCCAGTTGCAGTGCGAGGTAGGTCGCGATGCGCATCGACGACTCGTATTCCTCGAGGCGCCGGCCTTTTTGCACGAGGCCGAATCCGCTCTCGTGCAGCCAGTCGGCGAGACGGCCTCCGGCTCGGAGATCGCCGCCGCATTCCTCCTGCAGGTCCCGGTAGGCCGAGAGCGCCTCCCCGGCTTCGGGCGTCGCGGCGCGCATCTCGAAGGCGTCCCAATCGGGACTGCACAGCGCGACCATGCCGCCCGGCCGCAGCACGCGCCGCAGCTCGGCGAGCGCGCCCCGCGGATCCGACAGGTGCTCGAAGAGAGCGTGCGAGAAGGCAAGGTCAAATGACGCGTCTGCGAATGGCAGATCGTAAACGCTGGCGGTGGTGAATCGGACATTCGTCTGCTCCCGGCCCTCGGCAAGCCGCGTGGCATGGGCCACCTGCGCCGGATCGCGGTCGATGGCCGTCACGCGGCCGGGCAGGACGTGCTCGGCAATGCCTTGCGTGATCGTGCCGGGCCCGCAGCCGGCATCGAGCACTTCGAGGCCGCGATCGAGCAGCGGCAGCAGGAATCCGGCGTGCGACTCAAGCGTGCGCGCCGACATGAGGGCGATCGCGGGGGCTGCGCAGCCGGGAGGCTGGAGTTCACAAGTTCTTCGGGGTGGTTCTTCGGTGGTTTGCATGGTCGGTGGTTTGGTTGGGAAACCTCCGGCCTTCGTGCGATCCGCGGAAAATAAAAATCCCACGGCCGCTCTCAGCCGTGGGTTGCTTCGTTTTCGATTGGTCAGTGAGGCATCATTCCAAACGAAGCGGACCCGCGGCGTCGCGCTTGGCGACGACGACGGAGGCGACCCCGAGAATGGAAATGTGCAGTGACATTGGCTGAAGCGTAACCGCACCGCACCGCCTGTCAACGCACGATTCCGCCGCCGCGGCACTTTGGGCTTCCGGCATGCCGCGGAAACGACTAGTCCCGTGGCGACATGACGCCCGCTCAATTGTCCGTCGCTTTTTTTCTGCAAATGGCGGTCATCCTGCTCGTCTGCCGCGTCGTGGGGCGGCTCGGTCGGCTGATCGGGCAGCCGCAGGTCGTGGGTGAAATGATCGCGGGCGTGCTGCTCGGGCCGTCGCTCTTCGGATTGTTTTTTCCCGGCCTCCAGCATGCGCTCTTTCCGAAGGAGTCGCTCAAGACCCTCTTCGTCGGCGCGCAGCTTGGCGTCGGGCTCTACATGTTTCTCGTAGGCGTGGAATTCAAGTCCGAGCTCTTTCGCAGCCGGGCCAGGGGTGCGGCCGCGGTTTCGCTTGCCGGCATGGCCGTGCCATTTCTGCTCGCCTTCGCGCTGGCCGGCTGGCTGTTGCAGACTCCCGATCTCTTTGCCGCGAAGACGCGTTTTTTCGAGGCTTTCCTCTTCCTCGGCGCGGCCATCGCCATCACCGCATTCCCCATGCTGGCGCGGATCATTTACGAGCGCGGGCTCTCCGGCACCTCCCTCGGCACGCTGGCGCTCTCGGCCGGCGCCATTGACGACGCCGCCGCATGGTGCGTGCTCGCCGTCGTGCTGGCGACCTTCGGCGGAGATTCGTTCATCGCGATCAAAGCCATCGCGGGTGGCATCGGCTACGCGCTGTTCATCACCCTCATCGGCCGGCGCCTCCTCGCGCCGCTGGGCCGCATCGCCGAGCGCGACCAGCGCATCAGCCCGACCCTGCTTGCGATCACGCTCACGCTTTTTGCCCTCGCAGCATGGGGGATGGACGCCATCGGCATTCACGCGGTGTTCGGCGGCTTTCTCCTCGGCACCGCGATGCCGCGCGGATTCTTTGCGCAGGAGCTGCGGCGCCAGATTGAACCCTTCACCGTGGTCTTTTTGCTCCCGATGTTTTTCACCTTCTCCGGGCTGAACACCCAGCTCGCCCTCGTCAACAATCCCAGCCTCTTCCTCGTCGCAGCCACGCTCCTCGCGGCTTCCATCCTGGGCAAGGGCGTGGCGTGCTGGGCGGCGGCCCGGCTGAGCGGTGAGGACAATCGCACGGCGCTCGCCGTCGGCACGCTCATGAACTCGCGCGGGCTGATGGAACTCATCATCCTGAACATTGGTCTCCAGCGCGGCGTGATCCTGCCCGCCTTTTTCTCGATGATGGTGGTGATGGCCATCGTCACGACGCTCATGGCCACGCCGCTCTTCGAATGGGTCTATGGCCGCCGCGCCCGGGCCGAGGGCGAACTCGGCGACGCCGTGGCGAATGCCTAGCTGGCCGCGGCAGCGCTGCATATGATGGTCCGGTCACTCGTCATTTTTCTTTTCGCCGCCGGCATGGCCTGCGCGCAGGACGTCACGCTCTCCGACGCGCAGGCGCTCGCGATCGGGCGGCGGATTTGGAAGAACGAATGCGCGGGCACCGTGAGCGGGCTCACGTCGTGGAATCGCGGCGAGGAATTTGCCTCGCTCGGCATCGGCCATTTCATCTGGTATCCGGCCGGCAATCGCGGGCCGTTCGAGGAGAGCTTTCCCGCCCTCGTGGCTGCTCTTGAGGCGGGGGGAGTGCCGGTCCCGGGCTGGCTGCGCGGTCCGTGCCCATGGAAGATGCGCGCGGAATTCATGGCCGATCTCGACAGTCCGCGGGTCAAGCAGCTCCGCGCCCTCCTCGCAGGCAGCGTGGCGCTGCAGGCCCGATTTTGCGCGCACCGGCTCGAGCGGGCGCTTCCGAAGATGCTGGCCGTCGCGCCGGCGGGTGAGCGCGAGGGCATTCGCGCAAACTTTTACCGCGTCGCCGCCCAGCCGCTCGGAATGTATGCGCTGATCGATTACGTGAATTTCAAGGGCGAGGGAACCAGCCCGACCGAGCGCTACACGGGTCAGGGCTGGGGTCTGCTGCAGGTGCTTGCGGCCATGGGCGAGGGGCCCGCGCTGCCCGCATTTTCAAAGGCCGCCGATCAGGTGCTCACCCGGCGCGTGGAGAATTCCCCGAAAGCGCGCAACGAGGCGAAGTGGCTGCCGGGCTGGCGGAACCGCGTCGCCTCCTACGCGGCGCATTAGCGCCGGCCCTGCACGACCAGTGAGCCGTTGAAAGTCGGGTCGCTCGAAGTCACGGTCGTCGTCCAGATCGCGCGCTTCCCGGCGAATTTCACCGCGCCGGTGAACGTGATCGCAGTCGGCGAGGGCAGGCTCTGGAGCAGATAGGTCATCGAGACGCGGAGCTGTTTGCCGGTGAGTCTGGCGCTACCGGAGCCCGTGCCGTTGATGCTTCCGACGTTGACGCGACCGCGCAGCCTGCCCTTGCGCGTGATATTGAGCGTCTGGTTGACATTCTGCGCGACGCCGAGCTGGTTGAGGATGCCCGTGTAAAGAAACGTGCCTCGGAGGCTGCCCTGAAAGCCCGTAAACGTGAGCGTCGCGTTCGACCCGAGGGTGCCGGCAGCGGTGTTGGATGTTGCGGTTCCCGTGTAGGAGCCGGCGAACCGGACGAGGCTCGGTTTCGTTTGCGCTTCTCCAGCCGTGACGGATGCAAGAGCCGCAACCGCGGCAAGGAGAATTCGGATCGATCTGATTTTCATGACGAGCGCGGAAGCTAGCCAAATGCGCGGGCGGTGTCAAAAAATCGCCAGCATGCCGGGGAGAATGCGGCTTGTCAGCCGAACGTCCGCGGAGGAGAAGGAGCATCGATGACGAAGGAGGAAATCGCCGGCGTGCTGGAGAATTTTGGCCGGCTGCTCGAACTCAAGGGGGAGAATCCGTTCAAGGTTCGCGCCTATGCGAATGCAGTGCGCGCCATCGAGACGCTGAGTGAGCCGCTGGAAACGCTGGTGGCGGAGAAGCGGCTCGAGGCGGTGGATGGCATCGGCAAGGCCATCGCGGAGAAAATCGCCACGCTCGTCCAGACCGGCGCCCTGCCGCAATACGACGAGTTGCGCGAGGCCTTCCCGCCCGACATCCTGCTGCTCTTCGAACTCCAGGGACTCGGCGCAAAGAAAATCAAGGCGATCTACGACGCGTTGAAAATCTCGTCGCTTAGCGGGTTGGAACGCGCCTGCCGGGACGGGCGCGTCGCCGCGCTTCCCGGCTTCGGCGAGAAGACCGCGGCGAACATTCTCGCCGCCATCGATCACCGGAAGAAGAACGCCGGCGCGTTTCTGCTCGGGGACGTCGCGCCGGTCGCCAATCGTCTGCTCGAAGATCTACGCTCGCATCCCGAGGTGCTCCACGCAGAGGCCGCGGGCAGCTGCCGCCGGGCGAAGGAGGTCGTGCATGACCTCGACCTGATCGTCGCCACCCGCGAGGCGAAGCTCGTGAGCGAAGATTTCGCGGGCCACGAGCTGGTCGAGCGCGTGCTGGCGGCCGGCGCCACCAAGACGAGCGTGGTGCTGAAAAATGGGCTGCAATGCGACCTCCGCGTCGTGTCCGCCGCGGAATATCCCTTCGCGATCCAGTATTTCACGGGCAGCAAGGAGCACAATGTCCGCCTGCGCGGCCGCGCACTCGACCGCGGCTGGTCGCTCAACGAGTATCGATTCAGCCTCGCGGAGGGCCGCACGCTTTCCGAGCCGCTGCCCGAGGTGCGCGAGGAGGCCGATATTTACAGGGCGCTCGGGCTGGCAAACATTCCGCCGGAATTGCGGGAGGACCGCGGAGAATTCGCCGCCGCCGAGCGCGGCGATCTGCCCCGGCTCGTCGAATGCCACAATCTGCGCGGCACATTTCACAACCACACCACGTCCAGCGATGGCCGGGCGACGCTCGAGCAGATGGCTGCCGCGGCGATCGAGCTCGGTCTCGAATACCTCGGCATTGCCGACCACAGCAAGAGCTCGGTGCAGGCGAACGGCCTCGATGCCGGGCGCCTCGAGGCGCAGCGCGCCGACATTGACCGGTTGAACGCGGGGTTCGACGGCTTCCGCCTGTTCGCCGGCACCGAATGCGACATCCTCAAGGACGGCACGCTCGATTTTCCCGACGACGTGCTGGCCTCGCTCGACTACGTGGTCGCCTCGGTGCATGCGTCGTTCACTCTCAGCGAGGCCGAGATGACGAAGCGCATCATCCGCGCGATTTCGAATCCCCACGTCACCATGCTCGGGCATCTCACGGGCCGTCTGCTCACCACCCGCGACCCTTACAAGGTGGACATCCCCGCCATCATCGAAGCCGCCGCTGCCACCGGCACGATCATCGAGCTGAATGCGAATCCGCGCCGCCTCGACATGGACTGGCGCTGGTGGCCGCTGGCGAAGGAAAAAGGCGTGAAGTGCTCGATCAACCCGGACGCCCATTCCACGCGGGGTCTGCAGGATCTGGCCTTCGGCGCCCGCATTGCGCGGAAAGGCTGGCTCACACGCGACGACGTGGTGAATTGCCTGCCGTCTGCGAAGATCGCCGGCGTTCTCGCGCGAAAACGCGGGCGCTGACAACGCCGCCGCACTTCGCTCGACCGCGCGGCCGCCTTGCGGTAGTCAATTTTCCATGCCAATCGAACTCCTCTCCGAAATTCCCGGCGGTCCGCCAGCGATCGGGCCGTATTCTCCGGCGATCGTCGCGCAGGGCCGCATGCTGTTCGTTTCCGGTCAAATTCCTCTCGATCCGGCGATTGGCGGGATTGTCCGCGGAACGGTCGCCGAGCAGACGGAAATCGTGCTGACGAACCTCGAGCGCGTGGTCCGCACCGCCGGCACGACGCTTGCGCAGGTCGTTCAATGCCGCGTGTATCTCGCCGAACTCACGAAGGAAAATTTCGCCGAAATGAACGGCGTGTATGCCCGCTTTTTCGGCGGGCACAAGCCCGTGCGCACCACGCTCGGCGCGCAGCTTCTGGGCTTTGACGTCGAGATCGAAGCCGTCGTCGCGCTCGACTGAATGGATGCGATTCCCGTTACGCCGTTGCCGCCCTCCGGCTCGCGTGACTGGGAGGCGCTGCGCCGCGGCTTCCGCGGCCGGCCGGCGCTCGAGTTGAGCCAGGCCTGGCGGGAAATCCCCGAGCCCCTCTTCGCGCCGGGGCGCGTGCGGGTCGCGCTCGCGGGGATGTCGCTGGCCGTATTCGCGACGCTGCGCGACCGCGACGTGTTCAATCCCGTGACGCACTCCGGCGTCCCCGCTTTTCCGCACGGCGATACGTTTGAGATCTTTCTCCAGCCGGAGGGGCAGGCCGCCTATTACGAATTTCACGTCACACCCGGCGCCGCATTGCTTCAGCTCCGCTGGCCCGCTCCGATGCGCACCCTGGCGCTCGATTGGACCGCGCCGGCCGATCCGCTGCGCGCCTACAGGATCACGCGCTGGCGCATTCGCGCGCGGGCCCGAGCCGTGCCCGCGGGCTGGGAAGTCCACGCCGAGATTCCGCTGCGCCGCATCTTCGAGGAACGCGCGCCGTGGCACGGCAGCCGCGTCCGGGTGAATTTCGCCCGTTACGATTACACGCGCGGACGCTTGCAGCCCGTGCTCTCGTCCACCGCTCCACTGGGTGAGCTAGATTTCCATCGCGCGGCGGACTGGCCGCGGCTCGATCTGCGATTTTGTTAGGATCTTACGCCGATGCCCCGGGTCCGGCGCCGCCCGGCGAGGAAACCCACCGTGACGATCCCACCCAACAGCAACGCCCAGGTCGAAGGTTCCGGAACAGGAGTCAAGTCGCGAAGCGCCACGTCGTTCAGCAGCGCCGAATCCTGGGTCGGTCCCATCGTTCCCGAGTAACTCCAATTGAACGTCAAAGTCGCCGAGGTCGCCGTGAACGTGCCGATTACGAATTGCCCGCCCGCGGTCGCGTTGCCCGCATTCGGATTCAAGGAAATCGGAGCCGTTCCGCTCAAGGACGTCGTGTTATCAAGCGACCCGGTCGGAGTCGCATCGAGATAGGTCCATACCTGCACCTGATAATTGTGACCAACGGCCAGCCCCGAGAGTGTGACATAACTCAACTGGGTGAAGCCAGCGGAACTGAGATACGCTCCGTTGCTGACGGCCAGGCTGTAATCGGAAGAGGAGGGAGTGCCGCTTGTGAAATTGACTCCCCCATCCACTCCCGCATTGTAGCCAGCCTGCACCGCAGCGGAAATGTTGAGACCATCCGACGCCAGGAACGACGCTCCAACAGTCGTCGGATTCCCTGGAAGAGTTCCATAGGTCGATGCGTGAAAGATCGTGTCGCCAATCGTCACTTGAGTGAATGTCGTGTTGTTGCCCGCGCCATGAACGCCGGAGAGATTCATGGCATCAACATAGGTCCCGGAGGTTGAGATATCGCCCACGCCGGTGATGGTCTGGGCGGCGCCCCATGTCACCAACTGTGCACGGGATGGAATGCAGATCAGGAAAATTCCCAGCGCGATGCCCGAGGAGAACAGGAAGCCATGACGAATCGTTATCATATGATGGTTTTTTTCGGCTATTGGGCGGGCGGAAATCGCAACCCATTGCCAATGGCCGTTGGCCGTGACAGAAACGGGCCGGAGAGTCAACCCAGGAATTCGGCATTGCAACGGGGGGGCGATTTCACAAGGAAGAATCCGCGTTCTGCGCGGTCTGGAAAGCGCGCTTTCCTTTTCACCAGACCGAAGAATTCGTTATCCTGCGCGGATGGAGTCGCCGGATTCGCCGAATGTCGCCGTGGAAATCGAGAAGGGGCCGATCGGCGTGTTCGATTCCGGAATCGGAGGGCTCACCGTGGTCGCGGCGTTGCAGCAGTTGCTGCCGGCGGAGCAGATTTTTTACATCGGCGACACGGCGCGCGTGCCCTATGGAGGGAAGAGCCGGCGGACCATCGAGCGCTACAGCGTCGAGATCGCGGGGCTGCTGCTCGCGGAGCAGGCGAAGCTCATCGTCGTGGCGTGCAATACGGCCTCGGCCCTGGCCGTGCCGCGGCTCAAGCAGCTCTTCAACCTGCCGGTGCAGGGAGTGATCGACCCCGGCGCGGCGGCAGCGGTGCGCTCGACCCGCAACGGGCGCATCGGCGTAATCGGCACGCGGGCGACCATCGCGAGCCACGCCTACGAGCAGGCGATCCATGCGCTCGCCCCGGACGCCCGCGTCTTTGCCGAACCCTGCCCCGTGCTCGTGCCGCTCATAGAGGAGGCGTGGTTTGAGGACGCGATCACGGATCAAGTCCTTCGGCGTTATCTCGATCCGTTGCTGACTGAGGGGATCGATACGCTCGTGCTCGGCTGCACGCACTACCCGCTGCTGCGCGAGGCGATCTCGAGGGCGGCCGGCGAGGCAGTGACGCTCGTGGATTCCGCCCACAACTGCGCGCTCGCGGTGAACGAGATTTTGAAATCGCAGTCGCTTGCGGCGCCGGAGCGTCAGCTCGGCAGCCTGCAGGTCGCGCTCACCGATGCGAGCGAGGGCTTCCTGCGCGTCGCGGAGGAGGCGCTGGAGCTGGAGATCGGCGACATCCAGCTCCGCGCCGTGCAGGCTGCGGGGTAGGCAAGCAGAAGCAGCGCGGCGCCGAGGACGAGCGCGCCGGACGCGGGCTCGGGCACGGCGGCGGGCAGGAACGGGGTGAGATAGGCCATCTGCGGGGCGTCGGTCGTGAAGTTGGCGGTCGGCTCAATGCTGAACATGTAATTGTCCCAGAGCGGTCCGCCGGCCCACCACGTCCAGCCGGTCCATACGTTCGAATTTGCGTCGAGGTAGTTAAGCAGGCTGGAGACAGCCGCCTGCTGCATGGAGCCGGGGGCAACGGCAAACTCTCCAAGGAAGCCCTTGTTGCCTGTGGATGCGAGCCATTGCGTGAACGGGCCAAGCGTGAGGCTGGCGTCGGGATGGGCGATGTCTGGCGACGTGCCGCTGTAGTCCGCATCGAGATATTGATGCACCTCGTAAACGAGATTTTTCCCGGAGCCGCTGACCCCATTGTCCACGAGGCCGCCCATCACTTGCGAGTTCGGCGTGCCGTTTCCATTGCCCGAGACCCAGCTCCACGCTCCGGTGAAATAGTTTCCCGGGACGAGGATGAGGTTGTCCGCATGGGCCGTGTCGCGAATTGCAGTGATCGCGGCCTGCGCGGCGGTGAACCAGTTTTCCGTCGTGATGAGCGGCGTGCCGGCGGGCTCGTTCATGAGGCCGAAGATCACGTGGTCGTCGCCGGCAAATGACGCGGCGAGCTGCGCCCAGAGGTTGGCGTAATCCGCGACGCTCACCTCCGGGGAGCCGATGGCGTGGCCTGCGCCGCCGGAGAAGTATTGGCCAAAATCGTGCGGATCGAGGATGACGTAGCCGTTGTTGCCGGTGATGGTCATTACCTGCGAGACGAAGTCGGTGATGTAACCAAGCTGGATCGCATCAAGCTGACCGCTGCTCAAATCCGGCTCCAGCCGCTCCCAGAGGAATGGCAGCCGGAAGGTGTTCATACCCTTGCCGCTGTAGTAGGCGACTTCTGCCTGCGTCGGATACATGTAGGTGGTCCCCGGATCGCCAGGCAGGATGGGAATCGGCAGACCGTTCGAATCGATGCCGCTCCTGCCGAATTCGGCGCCGGCGAGGTTCACCCCCTCATACGTGAGGGCGGCGCAGGCGTGCCCTGTGATGAGGATTGCCCCGACCAGTCCATGGATGCCCGCCTTCAAGATTTCCCAGTTGTGTTGCGCGCACCATACGCGCCGGCCGCGTGCAACCAAATGGTTTTGCAATCCGGACTGTGCGTCAACGGAGGACGCCCTGCTTTTCGGGAGGGCTCATTTCCTCGCGATGATCAAGATTCCCGTAAGCATGAACGCGGCGCCGACCATCACTCGCGGGGTGATTTGTTCCTTCAAGATGACGAACGCCAGCAGCACGGCGACGACGACACTGCCCTTGTCGATGAGGGCGATGGTGGATACTTCGCCATCCTTGAGCGCCTTGTAATAGAAGATCCACGAGAGCGAAGTCGTGATTCCCGAGAGGCCGAGCCAGAAATAATTCGCGCCGGTGAGGGTGCCGAGCTGGCTCGCCGGCACGGTCGCGAAGGCGAACGCCAGAACGATGAGGGTGACAAAAACCGTCCGAACGGCGAGGCCGAGTTCTCCCGAAATGCCCGCCAGCCCCAGCTTGGCGATCACCGAGGTAAATCCGGCGAAGATCATCGAGACAATGGCGAACGCGATCCAGGGCTTCATGCGATATGGGGCGTTGCGGTATCTTCAATCTCCCGTCAGCCCGAAGAGGCGGACCTGCTCCTTTTTTCCTTTGAGTTCGTGGACGCCAAGGTCGGCGTAGGCTTCCGCGGACTCGGCGAGCCGGGCAAGGAAATCTTCGGAGAGGACGAGCGGTTTGTTGAGCGGCTTCATGATGCTCTCGATGCGAAAGGCGGTGTTCACCGCGTCGCCGATGATGGTGGCGTCGCGCTGGGCGACAAGCCCGATGTTCCCGCAGGTGACGGTGCCGTGGTGGAGGGCGACGGCGATGCGGAACGGCGGAGCCTCGCGGAGCGGCCAGCGCATGGCCTCGGCGAGGGTGAGCAGTTCGCGACCGACGCCGAGGGCGGCGCGGACCTCTCCGCCTTCCCCGTCGGCTGGGTTCCAATAGGCGAGAATTGCGTCGCCGATGAATTTGTCGATGGTGCCGCCGCTTTGCTGCACGAGGTTGCCGGCGGTGCGAAACCATTCGCCGAGGGTGCGGGCGAGGATTTCCTCCGGCAGTTGCTCGCTCATGGTCGAGAAGGCGCGAATGTCGCAGACCATGATCGCCACATCGCAGACTTCCTCGATGCCGGCGTCGGTGCCGGCGAGGGTGACGTCGTAGCCGCCGTCGTGCGGAGCATCGTCGATCTGCTCGAAAAGAAGCTCGTTGCTGGTAATGCGGATGATGGAGCCGTTGCGAAGCGTGAGCGGTGTGATGACACGGCGGCCATCGACGAAGGTACCGTTGCGGCTGCCGAGGTCCATGATCTGGTATTCGTAGGCGTTGTGGCAGCGGATGATCGCGTGCTGGCGGGAGACGTGCGGACTGAAGTGCAGCGAGACCGTATTGTCCCTGCTGCGGCCAATGGTCGCAGTATTCGCGATATCAACCTCGAACGGCTCGCCCTCGGGTGGCTGGATTCTCAACTTCGCACGCATGGCAGGGCGGGAGCTTAAGCGCGGCGGAGCGCAAGGGCAGAGCAAATTACGCCTGCAATCCGGCGATCGCGAAATCGAGGGCCGGGGCCGGAGGCTTCGCGCTTGCGACGGATCGGCGGGACGTTACGCTCGCAGGGTGATTCGTCCGCTCCTGCTCGCAATCGCCCTCCTGGGTTCCGTTTCATTTCTTTTCGCAGCGGATGCGCCGCCGGCCGTCGCACCTCCGCCGGTGGTGCAGACCTCGGCGACCGATGCGATCAAGGCCCTCGCTGGCAAGGTGGCGGTCGTGGAGGGTCGGATCACGCGCATCGGCGCGACGCCGTCGGGCGGCATTACTTTCATCAACTTCGCAGGCGGCCCGGGCGGTTTCGTGGCGGTTGTCTTTAGGTCCGACTACCAGGCCTTTCCCGACGGCTTCGATAAATACAAAGATCGGACGGTGCGCATCTCCGGGAAGGTTGCAATTTACAAGGAGACGACGCCGCAGATCGTCGTGAAATCGCCGGAGCAGATCCAGATCGTGGAGACTCCGCCGGTCGGAGCCGAGACACCGAAGCCGAACTAGTGGCGGGCGGCGAGGAGGCGCTCGGTGTATTTCGCCAGCAGGTCGAACTCGAGGTTCACATGGTCGCCGGTGCGCAGGTCGCCGAGGTTCGTTTCGACGCGCGTGTGCGGAATGATCCACACTCCGAATCGGTCGGCCTCCAGACGCGCGACGGTAAGTGAGACGCCATTGATCGCGATGGAACCCTTCGCGACGACGTAACGGGCGAAATCGGCGGGCAGTTCGATGCCGAGGCCGAGGTCTGGTCCCGCGGAGTCCACTTCAAGCACGGTCGCGGTGCAGTCGATGTGGCCCTGGACGAAGTGGCCGCCGAGGCGGGAGGTTGCGGCGAGGGCGCGTTCCAGATTGACGCGGGACCCGGGGACGAGGCGGCCGAAGTTTGTGGCGCGGAGGGTTTCGGCGAGGAGGTCGAAGCGCAACACGGGACCGGAAATCCCGGCGATGGTGAGGCAGCAGCCGTTCACCGCAGTGCTTTCGCCCAGGACCGCGACCGGGGCGAGGGCGGGCGTTTCGATGGAAAGACGGCGGCCTTGCGGCGTGTCGGTGAAATCGCGCAGGATGCCAGTGGTTTCGACGAGGCCTGTGAACATACGGGTCGGAATTGTTGAGGCGATCAGAAAACGGCCTATCACGAGAAGAAGAGCAGCGCGACAAGCCCGAAGATCGGAAGGAGGATGGGCAGGGCGTAGAGAAAGAGATACCCGAAAAAGCCCGGGGTGCGCACGCCGAGTTGCCGCGAGATGCTTTTCACCATGAGGTTCGGGCCGTTGCCGATGTAGGTGAGTGCGCCGAAGAAGACGGCGCCCAGCGAAATGGCGACGAGGAAGTGATTGTTGGTTTCGATCAAGCGGAGGATGTCGGTGGGCGAGTCGATGCTGAGCCCCTTGGCGCCGGCGGCGGCTGCGAGGAAGGTCAAATACGTCGGCGCGTTGTCGAGGAAGCCGGAGAGCACGCCGGTGCACCAGTAGAATTGCATCGGGGTGTCGAGCCCGAGGCGGCTGGAGTGCAGCGAGAGATAGTCAAGCGCGGGAACCATCGTGGCGAAGATGCCGACAAAGAGCCAGCCGACCTCGAGGATCGGGGCGAAGGTGAAATGGTTCGATTCGTGCACGGGCCGCGCCGTCGTGAAATAGGATGCCGTCGCGGCGGCGAGCATGAGCAGGTCCGGCAGCGGGAAGGGCAGCAGCTTGTGGAGGAAGACGCCGGCCAGAATGAGCCCGAGGAAAAAAACGTTCGGCAGTCCGTCGAAGCGCCACGTTTCCTGCGCGGTCTCGCGCTCGCGCACGTCGATCGGGGCGCGGCGGAAATTGCGCGCGTCGATCACCGTGAAGACGGCGATGAGAAGCGCGAGCACGATGGCCCAGGCCGCCCAGCAATTCTCGATCACCCAGAGGAACGGCACGCCCTTGAGGAAGCCGAGGAAGAGCGGCGGGTCGCCGATGGGCGTGAGGCAGCCGCCGACATTGCTGACGATGAAGATGAAGAAGACGATGTGGTAGGCGGTCACGCGGTATTTGTTCATGCGAACCCATGGCCGGATGAGCAGCATGGACGCGCCGGTCGTGCCGATGAAGTTCGCAAGAACGGCACCGACAAAGAGGAAGAGCGCGTTGATCCACGGGCGGGCCTCGCCCTTGACCGTGATGTGGATGCCACCTGCCACGACGAAGAGCGACCCGATGAGCGACATGAAGCTGAAGTATTCGTGGGCGACTTCGAGCATGCGGTGACCGTTTTGCAGGGCAAAGAGGTAGTAGCCGGCGGTGATCGCGCCAAGGGCGAGTGCGACTTTTGGATAGTGGCGCTCCCACCAGTGGGCGTGGACGAACGGCATCACCGCAATGCTCAGCAGCATCGCCGCGAACGGGAGCAGCATCCAGGGACTCGGATCGGAGGCGTGCGCCGCGGCGGCGATGAGTGCAGGCATTGGCCGGATTTTTTAATGGACAGATGACCGGCGGGCAACAAGCTCCTCGTCCCCATGTGCCGATTCCTGTTCGTCATTGTGCTTGGATTGCTGGCGGGCTGCGCCTCGGTGAGCGTGGATCAGATTCGGCGGCCCGGCGAGGCCGTGCCGGCTCCGCAGGAAATCTATGTGCAGGAATTTGATGCGCCGCGCCGTGTGTTCCGCGTGGACCGTGGCGCCCGCAACCTCAATCAATTTCGCCGCAACGTCGCGAGGCAGCTCGCGCTGGCGACCGCCGAGCGCGTCAACAAGCGGCTCGTCCGCGCTGTGGCGCTGCCCCGCGCGGCCGCGTTCCAGCGAGAGCGTGCGTGGCTGGTGACGGGCCGATTCGTCCGCGTGAATCAAGGCAGCCGGGCGCTGCGAACGGCGTTCGGATTCGGTCTCGGAGGTACGAAGGTCGAGACGGAGGTCGCCGTGTATGATCTCAGCGGCCCGCAACCGCGTCCGTTCCTGCATTTCCGAACGACAGGCGGCTCGAACGCCCAGCCGGGCGTGATCGTCGGCCTTGTAAATCCGAACTTTTATCTCATGAGCCTCGATACCCTGGCGCATTTGGGTCCGGGTTTGAGCTTCGATGTCATTCGGACTTCCCGCGAAGTCGTCGCTGTGCTTTCTGAATACATGGCGCAGGAAGGCTTTATCCCTCGGAAGGAAGTTTCCCATGCGAAGAAGCTTGGGGAGTGGCCGTGAGCCACCGGGCCGCCGCTTCGGCCATCGAGCCTCTCACGGCGCTCGACGTGCTCATCGTGGAGGACGACCCGGTTACGCGCGCCCTCCTCGACCGGCTGGTGCGCAAGCGGGGCCATCTTACGGCTCCCTGTGAGAGCGCCGAGATCGCGCTCGCGCGGCTGCTCGAGCAATACTACCCGATCATTCTGCTCGACGTGCAGCTCCCGGGAATGAGCGGGCTGGAACTCTGCCGCCAACTGCGTGCGCAGCCCGACGGCGACCAGTATTACATCCTCGTCGGCACGGGCAACGACAAGCCCGAGGATTTGCGCGACATCCTCGACGCCGGGGCGAGCGATTACGTCGCGAAGCCGTATCATCCCGGCTTTCTCAACGTGCGTCTCACGATCGCGGAGAAGCAGGTGAAGGAAATCGCCGCCCGCAAGCGCCTCGAGCACGAGCTGACGTTCCTCGCGACCCGCGACCCGCTCACGAAACTGCTGAACCGCAGCCAGCTCGAGCCCGCCCTGCTCGCGGCGATCCAAGCCACGCACGAGGGGCGGCCCGCGGCGGTGCTGTATCTCGACCTCGACAATTTCAAGGTCGTCAACGACACCCTTGGCCACGACGCCGGCGACCGCCTGCTGCTCGCCCTTGCGGCGCTCATCAAGACCACGACGCGGCCGCAGGATGAACTCGTGCGATTCGGCGGAGACGAATTTGTGGTGATCCTCATCGATGCCGGCATCGAGCAGGCGATGGCGGTGGCCGATCGCCTGCGCGAGAAACTCGACGAATTTCGGTTTCTGGATTCGGGGATGAGTTTTCGCGTGGGAGCGTCGATCGGCGTCGCGCCGGTGAATGCCTTGCTCACGCCGGCCGAGGTGCTCGTGGCGGCGGATTCCGCGTGCTACGCGGCGAAGGCCCACGGACGCAATCGCGTGGAGCTGCACCGCGAGAGCGACAGCGAGATTGCCAAGCTCATCGCGGATACGAATTGGGCGACGCGCATCCAGGAGGCCATGCGCGACGACAGCCTCGAGCTGTGGTTTCAGCCCATTGTTTCGGCCGTGGACGGCACCTTGCTCTACCAGGAGGCGCTGCTCCGCTACATGGCGCCCGAACAGACGATCATCGTGAGCCCCGGCGCATTTCTGAGTTCCGCTCAGCGCTCCGGCCAGGGCGAGAAGCTCGACCGCTTCGTGGTCCATGCGGCTTTCAAGATTCTGGCGGACCATCCCGGCCTGGTGCTCGGCGTGAATCTCGCGGCGCCATCGTTCAACGACAGCGAACTCATCCGGCACCTGGAGTCCGCGCTTTCCGAATATTCGGTCGATCCCGCGCGGCTGCTGTTCGAGATTACGGAGACCGAAGTCATGTCGAACCTTGATAATGCGCGCGAGGTGCTGGGCCAGATGAACGCGATGGGCGTTAAGACGGCGCTCGACGATTTCGGCGCGGGATTTTCCTCGCTGGCTTATTTGAAGAATCTGCCGATCGATTTTCTCAAAATCGACTGCGCATTCATCCGCGATCTGACGAACAACGACTTCAACCAGGCGATCCTTCGAGCGATCCGCGAGGTGGCCCGCATTCGGAATATCAAAACCGTCGCCGAGTGTGTTGAGACGCGCGAGCAGTATGACCTGCTGGGGGAGCTGGGCATCGATTACGCACAGGGCTTCTTCATCGCCCGCCCGCGCTCCCAGCCCTACACCGCGGCCGAAATCGTCGTGCCGGAGTGACGTTGCCACGGCTGTCGCTGCCCGTTTTTTGACTTGCCGCGGTCCCACCCTTCAGTGAGGTTCACCGCCTGACCTCGGGGGCATAGCTCAGTTGGTAGAGCGCGTCGTTCGCAATGACGAGGTCAGGGGTTCGATCCCCCTTGCCTCCATTTTCCGCTCCTTCCGCGGATTCGCGCCTAATAGAGGTAGGTGTCCTCGGGCGGATCGGTTTTTTCGATCACGCCGTTTTCGATGAGGGGCATGCGCTGCCCGCCGATCACGGGAAAAGTCGCCTTCCCCGAGACCTTCACCCACGTCATCTCCCGCAGGCCGGGCTTGTCCCTGGGCTCGACGGGGAGGGCGACGGGTTGCGCGTCGGCGGCGCAGCAGGTCATGAACATGCGGATCACGTCGTAGCGACTGCCCTGGGGATTGTTGGTCTTCGCGGGCATCAACTGGCCGATCACCTCGATCTGCTTGTTCTCGAGTTCGGTGCGCATTTCGGGAAGCTGCGCCGCGTAGAGGAAATCCACGACCTGCGCCTGGATATCGCCCTTTTTGTTTTTCGGAAAGCTGTAGGGATCGGCTGCCTTGTTGTCGCCTGCCTCGGCGGATGAGCCGTCATCCGGCAGGGCGGGTTCCACGGTGGCCGGTGGCTGGGCGGCGGGAAGCTGGGCGATGTCCTGCACGTAGGTGCGGTTGCTCACCGCGCTCGCGCCGAAGCTGTCCTGAGAGTTGGAAAACGCCACGAGCAGCGGCCCGACGAGCACCAATGCCATCAGCACGCCGCGCACGGGCGGGCGTTCCGGCGACGGGCAATGCGAGGCCTCGAGGTCCGGCGCGATGAGCACGAGGAAGGCCAGGACAACGAGCGCGCATCCGGCGGCGAGGGCGAATGGCTGGAAGGTCGGGTGGAGGTATGCGGAGATTCGCCCGGTGAAGTAGAAGGTGCAAAGGACCGTGCCCCACACGGCCAGGATGCCGGAGCTGAGAAAGCGGTGGAGAATCGAAGTCATAGCGCGAGGACTTTCAACCGCATGCAGACGACCACCACCGCCGCGAAAATGCCGGCGGTCAGTCCGAGCACGAAGCGATTCCGGAAGACGGACGAGTAGAGCAGAATCAACTTGAAGTTGACCATCGGACCGAAGACGAGGAACGCAAGTTTCGACACGGTCGGGAACATTACGAACGTCGCGGCGATGAAGGCATCCGTCGTGCTGCAGAGGCTCAGCGTGGCGGCGAGGCCCATCAGCGAAACCGTCGCGAGCCAGCCATGCGTGGCAAGCGGCAGGATGATTTCCTGATTCACCGACGTGTTGAAGAGCGCCGCCGCCGCCGCGCCGAACACGAAATAGACCGCCATGTTCAAAAAATCGCCGACGCAAACCGCGAGCGCGCCCCACAGCCGCGCGCCGATGCCGCCCTGCGCTCCGCCGCCCGCAAGGCCCTGCGGCTGCGCGATGTCGGCGATCACCTGCGGCCGCAGCACGTGGCGCAGCGGGAGGTGATGCACCGCCATCCCGACGATCGCCGCGATGCCGAAGCCGATGCTCAGGCGCAGGAGCGTCACGTCCAGCGGCGCCTGCCCGCGAAACGCGGAATACGTGCTGAACGCCACGATGGGATTCACGATCGGCGCGGCGAGCATGTAGGTGATCGCGTTCGAGGGCGGCAGGCCTTTCGCCATCAGGCGGCGGATGATCGGCACGACGCCGCACTCGCACATCGGGAAGATGATCCCGAGCAGCCCGCTCACCAGCGCGCCGCAGTAGGGATTGCGTGGCAGGAGGCGCGTCATCAGGCGAACGGGCAGGAATTGATCGATGAGTCCCGCGATCATCGTCCCGAGCAGCAGAAACGGGGCGCCCTCGAGCAGGATGCTGAGGAACGCGAAACTGAAGTCGGAGAAATTGAAATGAAACGCGCCGCCCATCGCTTACGAGGCCGCCTGCGCCGGCTCGCCAGCGAAGAGTTCCGCCGCGCGAGCGCGAATGGCATCGGCCTCGATGCCGGGCCCGATCAAAACCGCGAGCGGGTGGCTCAGCCGGGAGGTCCGCCCGATCGGCAGCCACTGCACCGCGCTGGAATCGACCTTTTGGAAGACGTGATATTCCTCCGGTGAATCGGCGAGGCGCGCGAGCCCCTTCACGCGGATCACCTCGGGAGGCAGTCCGTCGAGAAATGCGATGATCGTGCCGCGGGCAACCGTCGGGGGAAGATCGATCTGCAGCGAGGCGAAATGGTGCGCCGAATGGTCGTGGGCGGGTTCCTCGTGATGATGGTGCTGCTCGTGATCCCCGTCGCCGTGATGCCCGCACGCGCAACCGGCCTCGTGGGCAACGGCGTCGCGGTCCGGCAGGTCGCGCACGGCGGCGACGATGCCGGCGATCTCTCGGGCGAACGTCTCCGGATCGGCTGGCGTTGCGTGGATGCCGTGGTGTTCGATCGATTCCTCGAGGCGGGCGCGACGGTTTGCGTCGATTTCATCGGCCCGCGCGATGAAGAGGAAGCTGGCCGTCGTTGCCTGATCGAGCTCGAGCGAATTATGCCAGAAGCGCTTTTGCCAGCGATGGCCGTCGATCACCGAGAGCTGGATCGGCTGCGTGAAGCGCTCGAGCGTCGGTTCGAGCGAGAGCAGCTCGATCAATTCCTCGGAGTCCGTCGTGCCGTTCGTTTCGATCACGACGGCGCGGCCCGGCGCGTGAGCGAACGTTTCCAGCGCACCGAGCAACTCCTCGCGCGAGCCGCAGCAGACGCAGCTCCCGCTGATGGGCACGACGGAGTCGGTGAGTTCCCGGAGAAGCTCCGCATCGACGCGGGCGTTTTGATAATCGTTGATGATGACGTGCGGATCGACGCCCTGCGCGCGCAACTGCGGCAGGAGCTGGCGGAGATAGGTGGTCTTGCCCGCGCCAAGAAATCCGACGAGCAGAATGAGTGGAGTCATGGAATTGGAAAATTTGGAATGCGCTCCGGTCCTCGCCGGAATGCAGGATTTGGATGAAGGACGCGAGCCCGGATTCGTGGGGCTCGGCAAGGGTGCTGCCTGGGTGTGATCAGACCGCCGGCGGGGCGCGCTCCTGTGCACAGGCCCGAAAGGCCGTTGGCAACGCTCTCGCGGGCACGATGCTTGAAGCAATCGCGGTCGGAAAATTCGCCGGTCTCGCGAAAACGGACGCGACGTCCGGCTGGTCAACCTGCCCGGCGACGACCGTGGCGGCGGCGCAGTGATGTCCCGGCTCATCCGCGTCGCCGTGCATCCACTGGTGCAGCGCGGGACTCGATGCCATCGCGACCGCAAGCAGGTGGCAGGCGATCAAAGCCAGCGCAACGGTTCTGACCGTCGAATGAAAACCCCGCCGCATCCCTGTCTCGCTCGGCCAGCCGGTGCGATTTGTCAAACGTTACCGTGTCGCGAAACGCTCCGCCGGAAAAGAAGGAGCTTGGCACGGCGCCAGCTACCGGGGCATCTTCATCAAAACGCAGGAGGCAAAATGGAAAAGACGCAACCTTTGAAAACCGTCACCGGCACGCATCCTCTCGTCACGATGGTACTTTTCGGCGCGATTGTCGCGGCGCTCATTGCGTCGGGCAGCTATGTATCCAAGCAGCGCAGTTCGGCTCGCGAAGCGGAGACGGGTCTCGCGGAGCCGGCGGCTCTGGTGACGAGCCAGCCAGTGACTTCCCAGTAATCCCGCGCCGCGCCGGCGGTTGATCGGCCGCACCCGCTAAGCCGCCGCGCTCGCGATCTCGCGCAGCACGAAGGGGAGGATGCCGCCGTGGCGGTAGTAGTCCACCTCGATGGGCGTGTCGATTCGCAGGGTCACGGAGATTTCCTTGCTTGTGCCGTCCGCGCGCGTGATGCGCAACGCGAGGTCCTGGCGCGGCTCGATGTCTTCGCCCAGGCCGAGTACGTCGAAGGTCTCCGTGCCATCGAGGCCGAGGGACTGGGCGCTCGTGCCTTCCTTGAACTGGAGCGGAAGCACGCCCATGCCGACGAGATTCGAGCGGTGGATGCGCTCGTAGCTGGCCGCGACGACGGCCTTGACGCCGAGCAGGCGCGTGCCCTTTGCCGCCCAGTCGCGCGAGGAGCCGGTGCCGTATTCCTGGCCGGCGATGATGACGAGCGGCGTGCCGGCGGCCTGGTAGGCGATTGCGGCGTCGTAGATGCTCATGAGCTGGCCGTCGGGCTGGTGGAGCGTGACGCCGCCTTCGATGCGCGAGCCGTCCTCCTTCGGCGGGATCATGAGGTTTTTGATGCGGACATTGGCGAAGGTGCCGCGCGTCATGATGCGGTCGTTGCCGCGGCGTGAGCCGTAGCTATTGAAGTCGGTGAAATCGATGCCGGCCGCCTCGAGGAATTTCCCGGCGGGGGAGCTGGCCTTGATTGCGCCGGCGGGGGAGATGTGGTCGGTGGTGACCGAGTCGCCGAGGATGGCGAGGGGGCGTGCGCCCTGGATCGCGACGATGGTGCCGGCCTCCATCGAGAAATTCTCGAAGAACGGCGGCTCCTGGATGTAAGTGCTGCCCGCGTCCCAGGTGAAAACCTCGCCGGTGGGCGCGGGAATCTCGTTCCATTTGGGATTCTGCTCCGCGAAATCGGTGTAGAGTTTGCGGAAGATTTCGGGCTTGAGCGCGGCCTGCATCTCGGTCCGGATCTCCGCGAGGGTCGGCCAGACGTCGCGCAGATAGACGTCCACGCCATGCTGGTCCTTTCCGAGGGGCTCGTGGTCGAGATCGATATCGACGGTGCCGGCGAGCGCGAAGGCGACGACGAGCGGGGGCGACATGAGGAAGTTTGCCTTGACGTTCTGGTGGATGCGGGCCTCGAAGTTGCGGTTGCCGGAGAGGACGGCGGCGGCGACGAGATCGTGGCTGACGATGGCCTCTTCGATCTCTGGATTGAGCGGGCCGGAGTTGCCGATGCAGGTCGTGCAGCCGTAGCCGACGATCTGGAAGCCGAGTTCGTCAAGGTAGGGCTGGAGGCCGGTGGTCGCCAGGTAGTCCTGCACGACGCGGGAGCCGGGGGCGAGCGAGGTCTTTACCGCGGGATCGACGCGCAGGCCGCGAAGAACGGCCTTCTTCGCGAGGAGGCCCGCGCCGAGCATGACGGAGGGATTGCTCGTGTTCGTGCAGCTCGTGATGGCGGCGATGAGGACGCTGCCGTTGCGCAGCGTGCTGTGCTCTTCGCGGAAGGGCGAGCGCGGAAAATCCTTGATCGCGTCGGGCGTCGGGCGGTTGGTGACCATCTCCGCCTCGTTGAGCGCGGCGCCGGGCTCGACGGCGCCCGGGTCCGTGGCCGAATGACCGTTGCGCTTGAGGGTGGCCGAACAGGTGAGAGCGTCGCCCTGTTTGCCGTAGCCGCCTTCGCGGATTGGTTTGGCCAGGAGCGAGCTGAAGGTGGATTTGAGATCGGGGAGGTTGATGCGGTCCTGCGGGCGTCGCGGGCCCGCGACGCCGGGCTGCACCGCGGCAAGGTCGATCTCGACGTCGGTGCTGTAAGAGATGTCGCCTTTCGCCGGCATGCCGAAAAGGCCCTGGGCCTTGAAGTAGTTCTCGAACGCCTCGCACTGTTCCGCGGTGCGGCCGGTGGCGGCGAGGTAATTGACCGTTTCGGCATCGACGGGGAAGAAACCCATCGTCGCGCCGTATTCCGGGGCCATGTTCGCGATCGTGGCGCGGTCGGTGAGCGGCAGCGAAGCGGCGCCTTCGCCGTAGAACTCGACGAATTTGCCAACGACCTTTGTCTTGCGCAGCAATTCGGTGACGTGCAGCGCGAGATCGGTGGCGGTGACGCCTTCGCGCAGGCGTCCGGTCATGTGAACGCCCACGACCTCCGGCGTGAGGAAATAGACGGGCTGGCCGAGCATGCCGGCCTCGGCCTCGATGCCGCCCACGCCCCAGCCGACGACGCCGATGCCGTTGATCATCGTGGTGTGCGAGTCGGTGCCGACGAGAGTGTCGGGGTAATACATCGGGGGCTCGCCGGTGACGGATGGCGATTGGAGGACTCCCTTGGCGAGGTATTCGAGGTTCACCTGATGCACGATGCCGATGCCGGGCGGGACGACGCCGAAGGTCTCGAACGCGCCCTGGCCCCATTTGAGGAATTCGTAGCGCTCGCGGTTGCGCTTGAACTCCATTTCGAGATTCAGCCGCATCGCGTCGGCGCTGCCGTAGAAATCGACCTGCACCGAGTGATCGACGACGAGATCGACCGGGACGAGCGGCTCGATGACGGCGGGGCTTTTGTCCATGCGCGCGATGGCGCTGCGCATGGCGGCGAGATCGACGAGGAGGGGCACGCCGGTGAAATCCTGCAGCACGATGCGGGCGACGACGAAGGGGATTTCCTCGGTCGCGGGGGCTTTTGCGTTCCAGTTCGCGAGCGTCTCGACGTCCTTTGGCGCGACCTTTTTTCCATCGCAATTGCGGAGCACGCTTTCGAGGACGATGCGAATGCTCACGGGCAGCTTCGAAATCGGACCGACACCCTGTTCCTCCAGCGCGGGAAGCGAATGGAAGCGCCCCGTTTTTCCCTTTGCAGCTTCGAAGGTGCGAACCGTCTGGAATGCGTCTGACATGGTTTCGAAGAAAGCGCCTTTCGTGCCCAGGTCGCAAGGGAAATTGCAGCGGTCGAACGGGATCGAGCGCGGGTTCCCCGGAAAAGCTATTCCGGTATCTCCGCTTGCAGCGTGAGGCCTGGGACAACTTCAAAATGGGCGTCCGGCGAGACGAGTAGCGCACCGACGCGCAAGGCGCACGCAGCGATGGCGAGATCGGTGACCGGCGGCCATTTGCCGCGCCGGCCGAGTTCCCATCCGAGATGCGAGACGTATCGCCAAAGCCGGGCATCGCATGGCACCTCGGGAATGATGTCGAAGAAGGCCTCGAGGCCGTCGCGCGCGCGGGGCGCCTTCATGGCGCGCAAGACCTCGGCGCGCACGACGCCGCAATTGTAGAGGCAGCCGGATCGCAGAAACGGCAGCAGTCGCTGACGCACATCCACTCCGCTTCGGAGCAGATCGATGTAGGCCGCCGAATCGACGAGCAGATTTTGCATCAGGACCTGCCGTATTTCACGGACTTCCGCCGCAGCTCGATGATGTCGTAGCCGGGCTCGACGGCGTCCTTGAGAAACTCGGCGTCCCAGGGCTCCTCGGCGATCCGATTGATCGCTGCGATCCTCTCGGCCTCGGTCAATGCCCAGTCCACCGCCTCCTTCCGGGTCTTCAAGCCCGTCAAACTCATGATCCGGGCCAGCTTGCCGTCGTCGATCTCAATCGTCGTTTTCATGGGGCCATATTTACGGCCATACGATTGTCCTGTCAATACTGGCCGTCAAAAAAGTTGACGAAGCGGTGGTCGGCTTCGTGTCGTCCGGTCCGCGCATCCGTCGGGATGAACTCAAGGCGTCGCGTCGCTACTTCGAGCCTTTGACCCGCTCGATCTTCGCGCCGAGCTGGTTCAATTTATCGTCGATGCTCTCGTAGCCGCGGTCGATGTGATAGACGCGGTTGATCTCGGTGACGCCGTCGGCGGTGAGGCCTGCGAGCACGAGAGCGGCCGAGGCGCGCAGATCGCTGGCCATCACGGGCGCGCCGCTGAGTTGATCGACGCCATTGATCACTGCGGTTGCGCCTTGCAGCTCGATATTGGCGCCCATGCGCTTGAGTTCCGCGAGGTGCATGAAGCGCTGCGGGAAGACATGCTCCGTGATGACGCTGATGCCCTGGGAGGTCGCGAGGAGCGCGCACATCTGCGCCTGCATGTCGGTCGGGAAGCCGGGGTAGGGTTGGGTCTCGAGTTCGAGCGGGAGGCATCCGCCGTTTCTGCGCACGGTGATCGTATCGCAATTCGCTTCGACGAAGTAGCCGGCACGCTGCAGCGGCTCGGTGACGGACACGAGATGGGCCGGGGCGACCTTTTGGAGCGTGACCTCCTCGCCGCAGATGGCTGCCGCTACGAGAAACGTGCCCGCCTCGATGCGGTCCGGGATGACGGTGTGCTCGGCGCCGTGGAGTTCCTTCACGCCTTCGATGATGATGCGGCGGGTGCCCGCGCCCTCGATCTTTGCGCCCATCTTGTTGAGGAAGTCGGCGAGATCGACGACCTCCGGTTCCTCCGCCGCGCCGTCGATGACGGTGGTGCCCTCGGCGAGAACGGCAGCCATCATGATGTTGTCGGTGCCGAGCACGGTGGAGCCGAATTTGCCGCGCATGTTGATGGTGGCGCCGCGCAGCTCGGGAGCGAGCACCTTGACGTTGCCGGCCTGCACGCGCACTGCGGCGCCGAGGGCCTCGAAGCCGCGCAGATGCAGGTCGATGGGGCGGTCGCCGATCACGCATCCGCCGGGCAGCGAGACCGTGGCCTCCTTTTCGCGTCCGAGGAGCGGGCCGAGCACGCAGACCGATGCGCGCATCTTGCGCACGATGTCATACGGGGCGTCGGTGATGACGGTCTCCGCCTTGATCTGCACGGTGCCGCTGGCGCGCTCGACCTCGCAGCCGAGTTCGCTGAGGATCGTGAGCATGTAGTGGATGTCGCTCAGATCCGGGACGCGATGAATGATGCACGGCTCCTTCGTGAGCAGCGTGGCGGCAAGGATGGGCAGGGCGGAATTTTTCGAGCCGCTGATGCGGACGTTCCCCCGCAATGCCGGACCGCCGTGAACGAGAATCTTATCCATGCTGCGAACCCCACGAAATAGTCGCATGGCTTCGGGTTGTCCCGTTAAAAGGTGCCGGGGTCGGGCTTCTGGAACCGGATTCTTTTGCCAGCCGGGGCGTGGTTCGCGACACTTCGGCTGTGAACGGCGAGCTGTTTGGACGGAGATGCGCGGTCGTGGGAATGGTGCATTTGCCTGCGTTGCCGGGCACGCCGCACCATCGGATGCCGATGCCCGAAATCGTCGCCGCCGCCTGCCGCGAGGCCGAGGCGCTGGCGGAATCGGGCGTGGACGCCCTGCTCATCGAAAACATGCACGACCGGCCGTATCTCCGCGCAAAGGTTGGCCCGGAGGTGGTGAGCGCGATGACGGCGGCGGCCTGCGTGATCCAGCGGGAGGTCGCGCTGCCGTGCGGGGTGCAGGTGCTTGCCGGAGCGAACGAGGAGGCGCTGGCCGTTGCGCTCGGCGCGGGGCTGGACTTCATTCGCGCGGAGGGGTTCGTCTTTGCGCATGTGGCGGACGAGGGGATCATCGAGGGTTGCGCGGGGCGGCTGCTGCGGGCGCGCCGGGCATGGGGCGCGGAGAACGTGCGGATTTTTTGCGACATCAAGAAAAAGCACAGCTCGCATGCGATCACCGCGGATGTGAGCCTGGCGGCCACGGCGAAGGCGGTGGAGTTCTTCTGCGGCGACGGCGTGATCGTGACCGGCGCGGCGACGGGCGAGGCGGTCGAGATCGAGGATTTGAAGGCGGCTGCCGGGGCGACGCGGCTGCCCGTGCTGGTTGGCTCGGGCGCAACCCTCGAGAACATGGAGGCATTGTTTCCCTACGCGAGCGCGCTGATCGTTGGCTCGTATTTCAAGCAGGGCGGGAGCTGGGAGGGCGCCGTCGATACGGGCCGCGTGCGGGAGTTCACCGCGCGAATGCGGGCGCTTCGGGCGAGCGACTAGGCGCGCCGGCTCCCTGCGTGTTACTTTAACGATGGATCATTCTTCCCCAGATTTTAGCGGAATCCGCATCGGGAAGCGGAATGCACTGGCTTAACGGTGCGACATCCGCTTTTGAGATGGGAAAGACAGATTGTTAATGATGTCTGCAAGGTATGGCGGCTTTTCCAGGTTTGCAGCGATGAGTGTTGGAAAAATTCTCCACTACGATACGAATAACCGGTTGAGCCAGATGGATTACCCGGCCGGGTTCTCTGTGAACTACGCCTACGATAACGATGGCCGCCTTTATACGGCCACCCTCGGCGCCACGGTGCTCGCCACCTACGGCTACAATACGAAGGGCCAGCTCGCGACCGTGACCACCGGCAATGGCGCGGTGACCACCTACACCTACGACGAGTTGAACCGCGTCACCGCGATCAGCGCGGCATCCGGCGCGACCGTTCTTTGGGCGTCTGGCTACGGCTACGACGCCATTGGCAATCGCACGTATGGGACCGGGCTCTATGGCGGCACAGGCGGAGACGCATATCAATACGACAACTTGGGGCAGTTGACCGGCGTGAAATACCATACCGCGACGGCATCGAGCGGATATGCCAGCGCCACCAGCCCCGCCTCGACGGAAACGACGGCTTACGATGCGGCGGGCAATCGGGCGTCGCGGACGGTCGGCTCCACGACGACCTCTTACACAGCCAACGACCTGAACCAATACACAGCGATCACATCCGAATCGCCCGCCTACGATGGCATGGGCAATCTCACGAGCGCAGACGGATGGACGCTCGGCTACAGTCCGCTCGGGCAACTCGTCTCCGCGAGCAAGACCGGAGCGCCGACTCAAACCTATGGGTTCGATGCGTTTGGCAATCGCGCTTACGAGGAGAGCAGTGGGAATTACAGCAGGAAGCTGCTTTACGTCGGACGTCAGCCCTTCGACTCTTACGAGACTCCATCCGGTGGTGGGACTGCGGTCGCCAAGTCGTATGTGTTTGGTCCCGGCATCGATCATCCCATTTGCGAAGTGACGGGAAATGCAGCCACCATCAATTATCAACTGCAGGACGTAAACGGCAATGTGGTGGCGTTGATCGATGCCGCTGGAGCAGTCACGGAGCGCTACACTTACGATGCATGGGGCAAGCCGACGGTTTACGATGCTTCGTGGACTGTGCAGGGTTCAGCGCCGCAGAGCCGGTTCCTCTTTACCGGGCGGGACTATGATGCGGAAACAGGATTGTATCATTACCGCACCAGAGCTTACTCGCCAAAGGTCGGGAGATTCCTTCAACCCGACATGATGGATTTTTTCGGGGGTGATTTAAATATCTATCGTTACGTCTCCAATAATCCAACTAACTTTTGGGATCCGCTTGGGTTATCTGCATGCGACGATTATGTTGATTCGTTGGTCGATAAATGGAGCAATCACACTGATCCGAAGAGCTTGGGAGATTCGCTCTACGACAACAAAGGAGAAACGCTTAAAAAGTCTGACGGCTTTAAGCCGGAGTTGACTAACGGCGGGCAAGATGGTGCGGTTTCGCGCCACATCAATGGCAATGCGGGAGCGTCACTGCAAGGAAGAGGCTACCTTTCTTATGCTCAGGAGGCACGCGATTGGGCAGAGGGAATGTTCCAACCTGGAAAACGCATGAAGAAGCTGACGCTGAGATTTCAGATGACCGAGCTGGGCGTGATGTCGCTGACGCCATGCGTGACGCATATAAGTCAGGAAAATGTAAGGAAGATGCTGGAAACTCATTACGAGATCAGCTTAGAAAGATATTATGTCAGTAATGAAATATACGTTGACCTTGATCGCGGGCGCGTTGCTAACACTAGCCATTTCAGGAATTGAAAGAGAGCATACTTATCTTGCAGCGATAGACAAGGATGACGGACTGGTGGCACGTATCGTTTGGAAGCGTGCATTCCCTTATTTAGGAATCAATGCAGACTTAGTTGTTGAAAATTTCGAAGGTAAGCAATTGCTTCGTCATACGCTCGTTCGCGCACGAGATACGATTCAGGATATCGAGATTGAATTTTCGGACATTTCGCTCAAATCGGGAACTGTATTCTTAATTTCTGCGAGAAATCACTAGAAGCTATCCCAAAACCTCTGATTTGGCATGGGATATGCTAATTTATTGGGATGCTGCGACTTAGCGAGACGGAGTTGGATGTTCTCAGTGACCTTGTGCCCGATTTTGAGCCGAGTCCGAA
>JAQTOP010000025.1 GCA_028713285.1 Terrimicrobiaceae bacterium | reverse complement strand
GCGGATTTGCGCCGAAGCCGACGACGTAGCTGCTGCGGCGGGGGTTGTCGCCGAGGATGTAGCGAATCTGCCGCACCGCGAAGGCGCGGCAACGGTCGGCGTGCTTCGCGCCGGGCGTCTGCGCGTAGATGAGCGCGAGGAACGCGGTGTTCGCCGCGTAGCGCAGCGAGCCCCATTGATCCAGCCACGCGAGGCCGCCGGGGGTCGTGGGCACGCGCCGCCCATCACGCCCAACGGTCCAGAAATCCAGCCAGCGGTTTACCGTGGCGAAGTATTCCTCCTTGCCGGTGAGCTGCGCCAGCACGATGGCGACGCCATATTTTTTGTCGTCCCACGATTGCGTGCCCTGCCAGTCCGTCCGGCTGAGGACCGTGGAAAAAATCCGCTCGGCCTTCGCGAGGTAGCGCGGCTCGCCGGTGGCCTTCGCGAGCCACGCGGCGGCCCAGGCAAGTTCGTCCTGATAGCCGCTGAACGAGTTGTAGTAGGCCCGGGCGTCCGGGATCGCGTCGCTGTAAACGCCGCGCCGGTGGTCGGCGAAGTCGAAGAGTTGACGTGCATGGCGGAGGCAGCGGGCGGCGTAGTCGGGGTCGGATTTCTTGAACAAAATCGAAGACGCGGCGAGGGCGGCGGCGGCTTCGCCCGCGAGATCGGAGCCGGGATGATCGGCGTCGATCTTGAATGCCGGGCGCGGCATGTGCATCGATTCGGGCGGCCCCCAGTAGGCGTGGTCGAGGTCGCCCGCTCCCACCTGGCCGTAGAAAACCTCCGGCGCGGCGTGCGCCTTCATCAGCCAGTCGTCGCCCCAGCGCACGGCGTCGAGCAGGGCGCTCCATTGCTCGCTCTTTTCGTAGCCGGGTTGAAATTCGATGCCGCCCCACGCGAGCAGCGTCATCGCGCCGGCCATCGGCAGGCCGAATTTCACGCCGTCGCCCGCGTCGTAGTAGCCGCCGGTGAGGTCCACCCCCGCGTCGCCGCCGTCCCGCAGCGCGGAGTCTCCACGCCACGCGACGCGGAAGTTTTGCGGCAGCGGGCCCGAGCGCTGGGCGTCGTAGAAGTAGAGCGATTTCTGGAGTGCCTCGGCGTAGTTGAACTCGCTCGGGACGGGCGGCAGCGGCGCCGGGGTGGCGGCCGGCCCGGCGGGCCGCGATGGCTCGGGAGATGGCTTCACGGCCGGCAGGGCGGGGGCGCTGGCTTCATTGAATGCGAGATTCCCCGGACCGCCGACGATGCCGCCGGGTGCGCCGAGCAGGCCGATGCGCACTTCGCCGCCGGGCGGGATCGTCTGGTCGTAGGAAGCGGAGCGAAGAACATAGGTGTCGCCCGAGATCGAGCGGATGCGGGCATTCCACATGCCGGTGATGCGGCCCGGAAGCGCGAATTGCAGCGACCAGGCAGGAATGGGCTTCGCGCCGGTATTGCGAATGACGACCTCGGCCTGGTAGCCGCTGCTCCAATCCGAGACGACGCGAAACTGCACCTCCGCGCCGGCTGCGGCCGCCGTTACATTGGGCGAACCGCCGTAGATCGGCTTCTGCTCGATCCCGTTTTCCTCGCTGCGTCCGCCGCCTCCCGCCGGAGCCTGGCCCGCGATGAGCGGCTGAAAGAGCACGTCGCGCGGGCCGTCGCTGTTCCCCGGGCTGGCCTGGAATCCGAACACGACCTTCCCTCCGGGGCGAATCTGCCGGGCCCAATCCTCCGGCTCGAGGAGGTAGGTGTCGCCGTCGTGCTTGAGAATCTTCGCGCCCCAGAGGCCCTGGATATTCCGCGGCAGCGCAAAGCGCACGCGCCAGTCCTTCACTTCGTCGGCCGACCGGTTCGTGAGCGTCACTTCGCCGACGAAACCCTGGCCCCAGTCGCTCTGCTTCTTGAACGAGAAATCGACGGGTCCCGCGGCAATCGCAAGCGGCGCGAGTCCCGACATCACACTTGCGACGGCCCAGCCATGCACTCGCCGGATGCATCCAATCATTGACGGAACTCTAGGCCGCCCCGGCGATTTTGGAAGAGCGGTCCGCGCATTCGGCGAGCGCGGCGCGAAGGTCATCGATGCGAACCGGCTTCGTAAGGTGGCCGCACATGCCGTGCGCCGCGGACTGCTTGCGATCGGCCGGCATCGCATGCGCGGTGAGGGCGACGATTTGAGAGGCCGGAGAGATTTCGTGAATGCGCCGGGCGGCTTCGTAGCCGTCCATGCCGGGCATCTGGATATCCATCAGGACCACGTCGTAGGCTTGCCTGGAGGCGAATTCGACGGCCTGCTCCCCATCCGCGGCTTCGTCGGGCGAATACCCGAGCCGCTCGAGCATGAGCCCCGCGAGCCGGCGATTTACGGCGTGATCGTCCACGAGCAGGATCGAGAGAGACCGGGCTCCGGCGGCGCCCGACGGCGAAGCGGCGCGATTGTCCGCGGCGAGCGCGGCGTCCTGCGCGAGCAAAAGATCGAATGTGAACACCGTGCCTGCGCCGGGCGGGCTGATCGCGGAGATTTCGCCACCGAGCATTCCGACGAGGCGATGGACGATGGCGAGACCGAGGCCGGTGCCGCCGAACCGGCGTGCCATGGAGGCATCGAGCTGCTCGAAGGGCTCAAACAACCGGGAAAGGTCCTCCGCCGGAATGCCGGGGCCGGTGTCCGCCACGGTGAATCGCAGTCGCACCCGGCCCGCGGCATCGCTTTCCCCGACGGGCTCGACGCGCACGCGCACCGAGCCCGCGAGCGTGAACTTCACGGCGTTGCTGATCAGATTTGAAAGCACCTGGCGCAGGCGCTGTGCGTCGACGACGACGATGGCGGGCGCCTCCGTGGCGACTTCGCACGTGAGTTCGAGGTGCTTCGAAGCGGCCGTCGCGCGGAAGGTCCGGACGGACGATTCGATGATGTCGCGCAGCGCCGCGGGCAGGCTGTCGATCGCGAGCTTGCCCGACTCGATCTTCGAATAGTCGAGGATGTCGTTGAGCACGTGCAGAAGAATGGAGCCGCTGTCGCGGAGGGTTTGAAGGTATTCGCTCTGGCGGGGGTCGAGGGGGGTGCCGGCGAGGAGATCCGCGAAACCCAGCACGCCATTGAGCGGCGTGCGAATCTCGTGGCTCATCATCGCGAGGAAATCGCCCTTGGCGCGGCTGGCGTTTTCCGCGGCCACCTTGGCCTCGACGAGCTGCGCCTCGACGTGCTTGCGGGCGCTGATGTCGATGAGCGTTCCGATCATGCGCGTGGCGCGATTCGCGCCATCGAAGTGCGCCTTCGCATGCGCGAGGATCCAGAGATGGCCGCCATCGCGCCGCCGCATCCGGTATTCGCAGCGGAAGAGATCGGTCTTGCGGCGCAGCAGGGCGAGGGTGCAGTCGCGCACGGCGGCCCGGTCGTCGGAATGGATGAGTTCGAGCAGGCTGTGCGGCGTGGGGGGAAGCTCCGCTCCGGAGTAGCCGAACATCCGCTGCCAGCGTTCGGAGTAAAAGACCTCCCCGGTCCGTATATTCCAGTCCCAGACGCCCGCTTCGGTGCCGGCGAGCGCGAGTTCCCATCGCTCCTCGCTTTCGCGCAGGGCTTCCTCGGCGCCTTTGCGCTCGGCTTCGCGTTGCACCCGGTCGGTGATGTCCTCGGAGACGACCAGCAGGGCGAGCGGCTCGCCCTCTTCGTCAAAGATCGGCGTCTTGACCGTGTGGAGGAAACGGGTTCCGAGCGAGCGGCTCAGGATCGCTTCCTCCGGGATATCGAGCGGCCGGCGGGAGCGAACGGCCTCGCGATCCTTCGCGAGAAAGAACTCCGCCTGCTCGCGCGGAAAAAAGTCGGTGTCGGTGCGTCCGATGGTCTCCTCCGCGGGAAGGCCCAGCCGCTCCTCGGCCACGCGATTCCAGAGCAGGAACTGGCCGAAGGTCTCCGGTCGCGCGCTCTTGACGGCGACCTGGAGCGGCAGCGCGTCGAATATGAGCCGAAAGAACTCCGGTTCGCTCAGGATTCGGCGGAGCTGCGGAGCGTTCAATGCGAATGTGCTGGCAGGATCAGACTTCACGGATGTGTCGCTCACCGGCCGCCGGAGTGCCGGCCGCCTGAACTTAGCGCGGGACGCTAGTCGCCGACGTTTGGTCTGTCCATGCTTCGATCAGCAAATCGCCAGCGCCGGGGTTCAGCCTCCGGGCGGCTCCTGCCAGCGGCAGGCATTCGGCGAGTCGATGCCAAGCTGATCGAGAATGCGCCACACCACGGTATCGATCGCGGCCTCGATGGTGCCCGGGCGGCTGTAGAACGAAGGCATTGCCGGCAGCAGCCGCGCCCCGGCCTCGAGCACGGCGACCGCGTTGCGCGCGTGAATGAGGTTCCACGGCGTCTCGCGCGGCACCAGGATCAAGGGCCGCCGCTCCTTGAGAAACACATCCGCGGCGCGCAGAATGAGCGACTCGCTGGTGCCCGCCGCGATGCGCCCGAGAGTGCCCATCGAGCACGGCACGATCACCATGGCGTCGAACCGGGCCGAGCCGCTCGCGAACGGGGCGTTCATGGATTTGTCGGAATGCTCGATCACACCCGCGGGCAGCCGCAGCGCGCCGATCTCCTCCTTCACGACCTGCCTGGCGTAACCGCTCAGCACGAGATGCAGTTCGTGGCCGCCGCCGCGCAGATGATCGAGCAGCCGCTGGAGATAGAGCGCTCCGCTTGCTCCGGTGGCTGCCAGGACGATTCGCATTAGAGAAGATTTGTGCTCGCGAGCGCGGATCGGAGGCCGTGCATGCGCTCCAGTTGCTCCGCATACACCGCCGCCGCGTCCGCCTGCGGCTCCGCGCGGGTCGATGCATCCGGTTTGACCAGTGCCGCGGTAAGGTCCGCAAGCGACGCGTCGGAGCCGTGCTCGCGTGCGACGAGCCAGGCCGCCTGTAGCGCTGCGCCCAGGCTGGCGCCGCCGGAGTTTTCCAGGCAGACGACCGGCGCGCCGAAGACATCCGCGCAAACCTGGCGCCATGCCGCGCTGTTGCTCCCGCCGCCGGTCAGCCGGATCTCCGTTGCCTCGATGCCCAATGCGCGAAGCCGGTCGAGCCCGTAGCCGAGCCCGAGCGTGACGCCCTCCATGATCGCGCGGGCAACGTGGGCGGACGTGAAATTTTCCGTCCGGATTCCGTGCAGCACGCCGCAGCCGCGCGGGAGATTTGGCGTGCGCTCACCCGCCAGATACGGCAGCAGGGTGAGTCCCTCCGCGCCGGCCGGCACGCGGCCGACCGCCTCGTCAAACTCCGCATGGCTCCAGCCAAACATGGCCCGCGCCAGCTCGGTGACGAGCGTGACATTCATCGTGCAAACAAGCGGCAGCCAATGGTCGGTGCTGTCGCAAAAGCCGGCGACCTCGCCCCGCGGGTCGATCACCGGCTGCGCGGCAAAGGCGAACAGCGTGCCCGAAGTGCCGAGGCTCGCCGTGACGGCGCCGGGCGCGGTGTTGTCCGTGCCGATCGCGGCCATCATGTTGTCTCCGCCACCCGCGCTCACCGTGACCTCCCGGGGGAGGCTCCATTCGCGGCGCAACGCATCGCGCAGCATGCCCGCGGATTGCAGCGATGACCCGAGGGCCGGCAGCTTTTCGGCAAGGCCGCCGCCCACGGCATCGACGACGGGATCGGACCATTCGCGAGCGCGGACATCGACCAGCGCGGTGCCGGAAGCGTCGCCGAATTCCATGCGGGAATGGCCCGTGAGCCAGAAATTCAAGTAGTCGTGCGGCAGCAGAAACGTCCGCGTGCGCTCCCAGTTCTCCGGCTCGTTCTCGCGCAGCCACAGTATTTTCGGCGCCGTGTAGCCGGGCAGCATTGCGTTTCCGACGAGGTTGATCACCCGATCCCGGCCGCCGAGCGCCTGCGTGAGCGCATCGCATTGCGCGGTGGTCGTCGTGTCGCACCAGAGTTTCGCCGGTCGCACCACTTCACCCGCCGCGCAGATCGGGACGAGGCCGTGCTGCTGGCCGCTTACGCCGATGCCGCGAACGTCGCTCCTTCGCGCGCCGAGATCCCGCAGCGTATGGCCGATGGTTTCGCCCGCGGCCGCGGACCAATCCTGCGGGCGTTGTTCCATTGCTCCGGGCGGGAGGCCGGCCACGAACTCGTGGCCTTTTTGCGCCGAGGCGAGGACCCGGCCCGATTCGATGTCGATGGCGACGGTTTTCGTGCTCTGCGTGCCGCAGTCGATTCCGAGGAAGATCATGGTTTGGCGTTTCCTGACGGTCGCGAGTTCGTCCGCGGAACTTTCCGGTCCCTTGCTTGCAGTGTCAAGGCGCGGCGCTGCTTGTAAGCGCCCGGTTTCGGCGATAGCTTGGTGCAAATGCCCACCGCCACCGAGCCTGCCGTCCAATATCGCGTCGGCAACGAAAAGCTGATTTGCATTACCGACGCCGCCAGCCGGAAGTTGCGCGGGTTGCTTGAGCGCCAGGGGCGTCCGCAGGGAGCGCTGCGCGTGGCGGTGATCGGGGGCGGCTGCTCGGGATTGCAATATAAGATGGACCTCGTGAACGGCCCGGCGAATCGGGACATCCTTGTGGAGTCGCGCGCGGTGCGCGTGGTCGTCGATCCCAAGAGCGCACTGTTTGTTAGCGGATCGGAACTCGACTTTAGCGAAGACCTGCAGAAGGGCGGATTCAAAGTGACCAATCCAAACGCCGTGGCGCACTGTTCCTGCGGCGAGAGTTTCTCCGCCTAATAGGCAATCCGATCCGCCAGTTCCCCTGGTTCCCGCCAGCGAATCGCTGCCGGGCGATCACCGGCCCAGGCAATTGCGCCGGGTGTGGAGTCCTCGAGACGGAACGGCTGGATCGAATAATGGTGCGCCGCCCAGCGCACCGCGCGAATTTCCGCGTCGAGGCAATCACACGCGGCCTCGCGCAAACCTCCCGCGAGGCCGCACCCCGCCGCCTTGAGCGCCGCCTCCTTCGCCACCCACTGCCGCAGGAAGATCTCTTCGCGCGGCGCGCCCTGCGCCCTGCGCAACATCTCGCAATCCTCCGGTGAGAAAAAGCGTCCGGCTAAAGTTAAGACATCCGAACGCGGTCCCCGCGTCTCGATATCGACGCCGATCGGCTCACCGCTGGTCGCGACAACCAATGCAGCCCCGGAATGCGAGAGGCTGAATTCGCATCCGGGGCGGTTCGCAAGCATCGGCTTGCCTCCGGCGGCACGGGTAAGAGCGATTTGATCGGGCGGAAGATCCAGGCGCTCCGCGAGCACGCGGCGCACCGCGGATCGCGTGCGCTCATACCGGCTCCGATGCAATGGGTCGGAGATGTCCGCGGCCCGGAGCGCCTCCTCTTCGCTGAGACTGGGTGCGGATGGCTCCGTCCGGTCGAGGCGAAAGAGCCATGCCTCGATTTCGAGCGGTCTCATCACGCCCAAAAAAATGAATAGCTAACGGCTAAAATAAGCTTTGCATTCACATTAATTCCTGTTTAGGCATTCTCCATGGACCTAACCAAATTGAATCCCGCAGTGCTCCGCGAGCTCCTCAAACTCAGCGAGCAGAAATCCGCCCTTCAAAAACAGGTCGCTGCCATCGACGCCCGCATCTCCTCCCTTGGCACCGGGAAAGCGGCGGCCACTCCAGGCAAGCGCAGGGGCCGGCCAGCCGGCAGTTCGACAAAGCCAAAGAAGGCCAAGGCTCCGAAAGCGGCCAAAGCGCCGAAACCACCCAAGGCTGCCAAGGCGCCCAAAGCTCCGAAGCCGGTGAAGACCGGAAAACGCGGCGCGCTGAAAGGCGGGATTCTTAAGCTCCTCGCCGCGGCCGGCGCGGAGGGCGCATCCGTTAAGGACATCGCGGCCAAGCTCGGCGCAAAGAGTCAGAACGTGCATGTCTGGTTTAGCACGACCGGCAAAAAGCTGGCGGAAGTCGTCAAGCTGAGCGCCGGGCGGTATGCTTACAAGCCGGCGACCGGAGCGAGCCTGCAGCCGGAAGCCTGAGCCGGATTTAGTTAAGTCAATTAACATCATCCTGCCGGCGGTCGTCACCATGCGACCGCCGGCTTTTTTTGTGCGACGGCATCGAGCGCCCGGGCCGTTCCCTCGCCAAAGGGGGCGTCGGCGATCCGGCCCCCGGCGGCGGTGACCGCGGCGCGCACCTCGGGTATCGCGTTGGCGGGGCACGCCACGTTGCGGGCATAGCGGCCATCGAGCATCGAGAGGTCGTTGAAATGATCGCCAATGGCAAACGTCTCGTCGCGTGACACGCCGGTGAGCCGGCAGAGTTCGCCGAGAGCCGATCCCTTGTGATAGTCCGCGTGGCAGAAGCGCAGGTAGATCGTGTTGCGCTGGTAGTGAAAGCCCGGCACCGTGGACCGCATGGCCTCGATGCCGGCGACGACGCGGTCCATCACCAGCTCGTCGGTGGTGATGAGGCCGGTCGGCCGGTCCTTCTCCTCGATGAGCGTGACATCGGCCGCGGCGCTCACGAGCGAGCGGACGCGCTGGAAAATCGGCGCGGCGCGCCGGAAAAGCTCCGTGTGGCGTGCGCGGCAGACGGCGTTCCAATCGCCGAAGTCCCGCCATTCGCCCGCGGAACCGCGGTGATGGATCTCCTGCTCGTGCGTGACCAGAAAGTCGGGCTGAACGGGCGCGTCCAGGATCGCGATTCCCTCGATGATGTGGGGCAGGGAGCGGCCGGTATTGATCGCCCACAGTCCCCCGGAGGCCTTGAATTCGGCAAGCGCCCGGGCGAGGGAGGGCACGCAGCGGCCGTCGGAGGGATGCCCGACGAGCGTGCCATCGAAATCGGTGCTGATGAGTCGGATGCCGGCGGCCATCGCGATACTTTGCGCGGCCCCCGCGCGGCGGCAAGGCGGAAAGAGACTTCATTTTGCGCGCGGGATGCGGCAAAGTGGAATAATGAAATCCGCCTACGAAATCGCGATGAACCGGCTGGATGCGACGTCGCCGAGCGTCAAGCTGACCGACGCCAAAAAAGCCGAACTGGCCGAGATCGAAAACCTCTACGCGGCGCGGATGGCCGAGCGCCGTGTGTTTCTCGAAGGAGAGATTCGAAAGGCCGCGGACGAGCCGGAAGCGGAGGAGGCTCTGCGCCGGCAGCTCGCGAGCGAAATCGCCCGCCTCGAAGAAGAACGCGAGACGAAGAAGGAAAAGGCACGCGGCAGCGCCTGACCGGAACTACCGCGCGCCCGCAGGCGTCGAAATGTCGCCGGCAAGCGACGTGAGTTCCTGATCCAGAATGCTGCCGCCCTCCGGTCGCAGCGCCGCGCGCGCGAGATCCACCGCGCGCCGGGCGGAGGCGGTGTCGCCATTGCGCACCAGCGCGTGTGTGAACGGCTCGACGATCTCGTAGAAGAAATTTCCGCCGCTTGTGCGACCGAGGCGGCCGAGCAGGCTGCGATATTCGCGCATGGCGTCGTCGAAATTTTTGGCATCGACGAGGCCGCCCAGGCGCGCGGCCGCGGCATTCACGCTCAAGTCGGAGCGGGAGCGGCGGTTTTGGGAGATGATCTGCGACTCGAGGGCCTGCGCGGCGGCCTCGTCTCCCGCGCCGCGGGCAAGCGCGGCGAGCGCGCGCTGGTGGCTGACCTTGAGGTCGTCGTTATTCACGAACTGCTTGATCGCTTCCTCGTGAAAAGCCTGGCGGATGGCGGGCGCCGCGCCGGACCGATCGAGAAAATCCCCCTTGGCGCTCCAGGCCAGATCGTTGGGCGGGCAGACCGAGATGGCGCTGTCGAGCGCCGCGAGCGCGCGGGACGAATCGCCGGAGCGCTCGAAGAGTCGCGCCATCGCGAGATCGGCCTGCGAGTCGAGGTAGTCCGGCGTGCGGCGGAAGCTCTGCGCGAGCGAGGCGAGTTCGTGATCGTTGATTGGCAGCCATGTCTGCGGATCGAGCGCTTCGCCGACGGCATAGTTTTGATTTTCGTAGCGGCCGCAATCCATATCCCAGCGGTTCTCGCTCTTCATGTAGCCGAACCATGCGTGGCCGCCGTCGCTGCCCTGCCCTGTAAAATAGAGCGTCGGCAGGCCATGCGCCTTGCCGCTGAGCATCGCGAAGTAGGCTTGATCGACGCAAATCCCGCCATTCTCCCGGATCGCCGCGAGCGTGTAGGGGCCGTCGCTCCACGTGAAGGACTGGGCCTCGAGGCGCCGTTCGCGATAGGCAATCGAGCTGAAGGCCCGACCGAAGTCCGCCCGCGGAAAGCGGACGTTTTTTTGGGCCCATTCGAGTTCGCTGGCCGCGATGGGCGCGTCCACCACAAACTTCAGTTCCTCAGGCTCGAGCCGGCGAAGGTCGGTGAAAAGCCGCTTGCCCTCGTTGCTCGCGACCCAGAAGCGGAACTCATCCAGCGGAGCGCCTGGACCGGGCGGCACATCGCGATGGCGCACCTGCCGATGGGGCCACCAGTCGGGCGGCTGCTCGTCGCGGACGAGCGCGATGGCGATGGCGAGATTCCGATAGTCGGGCCATTTCGCGCGCTCGGCGACCCAGATTTGCTCGAGGGTTTTGAGCACTATCGGAGCAAAATCCCGGTCGGACAGGTTCGCGAAAAATATCCGCAGGAACGCCTCGTCGCCGGCCATCGCGGCGAGAAAATCCGGGCGCAGCCCGTCGGCGACAACATCGGAACCCGGCTGGAAAGTGGCCGGCAACAGGCGTGAGACGGCGGGACGCAAGGCCTCGGGATCGGCTGCGAGCGCCTTCAAGTTCGCGGCGGAAACGGGCTGAAGATCCCCGGGCGGGGCCTCTCCGGGAGGGACGAAGGTGATCCGCGACGGACGCTCCGATTCCGGATCCACAAAAAAGAACTGGCCGAGAAATCGCGCGAGTTCGTCGGGCGCGCGCCGGGAGAGCAGCTCCGACCAGCGGTAGAGCAGCAGCCACGATTGAAAGGCCTCGTTGCCCACGCTGCCTGCGGTGCCGGCGCGACCGGGCTGGTAGGCCGCGCGCAGGGTTTTGCCGATCTGATCGGCGGCGGCCGCCCACCCGACTTTGGCCGCATAGGCGCGCTCCGCCGGCGTGGGTGGCTGGCGGAAGGGCTGAGCGGTTGCGGCGCCCGCAAGGAGGGCCAAGAGCGCAAGCGAAATGGGGGTCCAACGCGGCACGGCAATATCCTCCATGCGCCGGCGCCCCGCGGGTTTCAACTGAAAAGACCGCGTTTCTTTTCGGGCTGGCGGGCGAGGGACTCGAAGCGAACGACGTCGCGCGCGTTGGCGATGGCTTCCTCCTTGCTGATGCGCCGGGCGAGATACAGGTCGGCCAGCGAGTCGTCGATGGTGTTCATGCCCTCGCGGCCGCCGATCTCGATCAAGCCCACGAGCTGCTCGTAGCGGCGGTCGCGAATGCAGGCGCGGACGGCGGTGTTCGCGACCAGCGTCTCGGAGGCGAGCACGCGCGTCCCGCCGCTCTCGCAGGGCAGCAGGCGCTGGGCGATGACCATTTCCAGCGCGTTGGCGAGCTGCGCGATGATCTGCGGTTGCTGGTCGCCGGGGAACGCATCGACCATGCGGTCGATGGCCTTGGGCGCGTCGATGGTGTGCAGGGTGCCGAGCACCAGATGGCCGGTCTCGGCGGCGGTGATGGCGGCGCGGATCGTCTCGAGGTCCCGCATCTCGCCAACGAGAATCACGTCGGGATCCTGTCGCAGCACGTGCCGGAGCGCCTCGGCGAACGAGTGCGTGTCGCTGCCGACCTCGCGTTGCTTCACCACGCTGCGGGAATTCGGGAAAATGAACTCGATGGGATCCTCGACCGTAATGATCATCGCCTGGCGCGTCTCGCTGATCTGCTTGACGATGGCGGCGAGCGTCGTGCTCTTGCCCGAGCCGGTGATGCCGGTCACGAGGACAAGCCCGCGTTGAATCTCGCAGGCGCGCTGGATCGATGGGCGGTGGCCGAGCGCGGAGAGTTCGGGGATGGTCTCCGGGATGTGGCGAAAGGCGGCTTCGAGCGCGCCGCGGCTGTAGTGGGCATTCCCGCGAAAACGGCCGAGCGGATCGACCTGCAGCGCGAAATCGAGTTCCCATTCCTCCTCGAGCCGCGCGCGCTGCGATTCGGTGAGCACGTCGAGAACGATGCGGCGCGCCTCCTCCGCGGGCAGCGGTTCGCCCTGCATGGCGGCGATGTTGCCATTGAGCCGGATGAGCGGCTGCATGCCCGCCACGACATGAAGGTCGGAGGCCTTGAGGCTGACGGCATCTGCGAGAAGGGATACCAGGTCGCGCATGGGTCTATCGGCGTGAGGTGAGGCTGGTGATGCCGCGCAGCGCGCGGGAAAGCTCGCCGGGCTTGTCCACCGTCGCGAGGGCGACGCTTTCGCTTACGATCCCGGCCCGGCACAGGCCGGCGACGCTTTGCAACATGCTCATTGCGGCCTCGGCCGGCGCGCGATCGATAAAATCGCGCAGGTCGCTGGCGCGGCTTTCCTCGATGTAGGTGCGGGCCGCGCCGACGTTTACGAAATACTCCGCGGCGAGCGCGAAGCCGGCCGTGATGCACGGCAGCAGGCGTTGCGCAAGGACGCCGATAAGCTGCGAGGCAAAGACCCGCGCAAGCATCCCGCGCTCGCTCTCGGGCAGGAGCTGCGACATGCGTTCGAGGGCGTCGGCCGTGTCCGCGCCATGGATCGTCGCCAGCACGAGGTGTCCGGTTTCCGAGGCGCGAATGGTCGTCACCGCCGAGTCGGGGTCGCGGATTTCGCCGATGAAGAGCACGTCCGGCGCCTGGCGGAGCGCCTGATGGAGGCCGTCGGCAAAGGACGCCGTGTCGATGCCCACCTCGCGCTGCGTGAAAATGCTCGCGTTGTCGCGAAAGACGAACTCGATGGGATCCTCGATGGTGACGACGTGGCGGGAGGAGGATTCGTTGATGTGGTTGAGGCAGGCCGCGAGCGTCGTCGATTTGCCCGAGCCGGCGGGACCCGTCACGAGAATGATGCCGCTTTGCCGCGCGACCCACTCGCGCAGCATCGGCGCGGGCACGCCGAGGTCGTCGAGATCGGGCATCTCGGCGCGAATGTGGCGGAGCACCGCGCCCCGGCGGCCGAGGTGGCGAAACAAATTCACGCGAAAGCGTTCGCCCCGCCCGGAGACGTAGGCGGTGTCGAAATCGCGCGCCTCCGGGCCGGCGCCGCAGGCGGCCCACAGCGCGTCGAAAACATCCGCTGGAACAGGCGTCGCGTCGATGCGCGCGATGCCTCCGGTGATGCGCAGGGCAAGCGGTTCGCCTTCGTGCAGCAGCAAATCCGATGCGCCCGCCTGGACGGTGGCCTCGCAGAGTTCGTTCAGCGTCATGGTGGAGGGGAGCAGGATGATTTAGCGGTCGGGCGGGAGCGGCGTCGAGCATTCGCTTGCGGGGGGAAAAGGAATCGCGCGCAGAGCCGCGAGAAACGCCTGCGGTTCCGCCGCCGCGAGATGGTCCCGCTGGATTTGCAGCAACCCCTGCTGAGTCACCGCAAGCTGCAGAGCGCGACCCAGCGCGCCGCCAAAGAATCGCCCGGCCGCCGAGCGCATGATGGCCGCGGGCGTGGGTCCGTGTTCCAAAAGGAAGCCACTCCACGCGGAATCGTCGCGTTCGACCGCGAGCGGGTAATGGATATTGAGCAGGATGTCGCGGATCCGCTCGTCGCCGAGCAGCGCCTGCGGGCGAGCCAGCCGCGCAGACTGGAGGCTGAAGCGCGTCGCCCAGAAGGGATGATCCAGCGCCTCGAGCGCCGCGACGAATCCGGCACGCTGCGAGCCGGCCAGGGCCGCGCGGATGGGTTTCCAACCGGACGCGATGGCCGCCAATGTGGCGACGCGCCGGTGCGGGTGATTCGCGGGGCGCGAGCCGGCGAACCGCCACGCCCTGCAGTTGAGAATCCATCGCTCGCGGCGGGCGCGCTCGGCCCACCAGCCTTCCCACAGCCGCCGCAGATACGCCCGCGCGTCGTGGTCGGAGGCGGGAGGCTCCGGAAAATCCATGAATCCGGCCACGCCGAAGAGCAGGCTCTCGCCGGCGGGCCGGGCGGCCGCTCCGAGGCCGATCCGTTGCGCGAGCAGCAACAGCGGGGTCTGGTTCCGCTTGTAACCGAGGGCGACGGCGAGCGCCGCGAACCACGCCTCGTCCTCGCCGCGCACCGCCGCGGATCGACGAAGCGCGGCGGCCTTGAGATCGAGTCGGTGCCGGGCCGCCGCTTCGACGAGCGCCATGGCATTCGTCCCGTCCAGCGTGATCGGCTCGTGCGAGGGCGGCGCGAACGCGGGTGTGTGCGCGCCCGGCGCGAGGTGGATTTGAGGCACCTCGCGGTGGTCGCAGGTGCGGGTGAAGAATTGTTGCGCCGGCCGATGGACGAAAACGTGCGCGACCGTTTCGCGAAAGGCGGGGTTCGTCGCGTGTCCGTGGCGTTCCCAATCGCGCGCGTCGAGATCGAGTTCGATGGAGCCCCGCCGCTCCGCGCGGCCGAGCCGGATGCGCGCGTCGATGAAATCGGGGCCGGATTCATGGTTCCACCGTCCAAAATCCTCGATGCGCGCCGGCTTCCCATCGACGGTCAGCCAATCGCGGCCAAACTCCCCAGCGAACCAGCGAGCCTGCAGGGCGAGCTCGCCCGCGTCGGCGAACGCCGCGTCCGGTTCGCGCACCGATCCGCCACCCGCGGAGAGCGCCCTTCGATAGGCATCCAGCGCGGCGAGGCTCACGGCTGTTTGGGAATGGGCGGCGCCGGAGGAGGCGGCGGTTTGAGGGCGAGGACGATGCGGCCGAGGACGATCTGCGCCTCCCCGGACTTGAAAACTCCGAGCGCCGCGGAAACTTTTGCGAGCGCATCCTCGACGCGTCCGGTCCTGCGAAGAATCTCGATTTGCTCCAGCGCGATGCGGAAGCGGATGGCGGACGTTTTTTCCATCGCCGCGGCGTCGTCGAGCGTGGCCAGCGCGGCGGCGAAATCCCCGGCCGCCGCCTGCGCCTGGCCAAGCCCCTCGAGCGGCATCGATTTTTTCGTTTGCGCGGCGAGTGTGCGCAGCGCATCGGCCGCGGCCACGGGATCGCCTCCCGCCGCAAGCACGGCGGCGCGGTAGCGCTGCCAGATATTCGACGGTTCCCCCGCGGGTTCCATCGAAGACCAGCTCGCATACGGTCGGTAGAGCGGGTCGCCGACCACGATCCCCATCCACGAGAGTCCGCGATAGCCGGCGTAGGCCGCCTCCGCGAGCGTGAATCCATTGAGCAGCCGATCCTCGAGCACGTCGAAATGCACAGTCAGTTCCAGATACGGTTCATAGACATTTCCCATCGTCGCGGCGGCTCCTCGCGCCAGCAATGGCGCGGCCCAGGCGATCTTCGGGTCGCGGAGGGTGTGGGCGCTGAAGGAGTGCAGATGCACCGCGATGGCGCCGGGGAGAAAATGGAAATTCTCGCGCGCAAAAGGCCCATCGACCTCCGCGGTATACCAGCCGTAATAGACGGCGGCATCCGTCATGGGGAAGCCTTCCGGCAGTGTTTCCGGCGCATCATCGACGATGACCGGTATGCCGTGGCGGCGCATCGTTGCCCCGGCCGCCGTGATCCAGTCGTCGCCCACCGCGTAGGGGCCGGAACGGATATTGCGCGCATCGAGGTAGGCCCAGCCCCACAGCCCCCGCTTCTCGGCGGCGAGCGAGTCGTCGATCATCCGGCGCACAATGGCGTCGCTCGGTCCGTCGAGGCGGCAGACGAGCAGCGGAGCCTGTGAGGGCGGCACGTCGAGAATGGGCGCGAACCGGTGAAAATACGGGTTCCCAATGGGGCCTGCGAGTTCGTCGGCCTGTGCGAACAAGGCGGAGAGCTCCGAATCCACGGAGGCTTCGTTGTGCTGCCGCAGCATTTCCATCGGGCTGCCCGGTTCGATTTCCCTGGAAGTATCCACGGGCGCCGGGATGGAATCGGGCCGGATTTTCAAGGGCACGCCGCGCATCACGGCGACGAAACGCATGCTGGCGGAGGCGACAAACCGTCTTCCCTCCGCGTCCCTCGCGATCTGCCACCAGCCGAGTTTCGTGAACGCCGCGCGCAACGGAGCCTCGATGGTCACGAGGAATTCGTCGCGACCGATTTCCTCCGCGCCGCTGCACGGCAGGCCCAGGAGCTGGGAGGACGGGATGCCGCGCTTTTCGGCATAGTAGTCCGCCAGCGCGCGGGAGGCGGCATCGTCGCGCTTGTAGAGCACGATGGTTGCGGCGGCTTCGCGCGAGGGCTCGGCCGCCGGCGCGCATGCGAGCAGTGCGAACAACCACGCCGCAATCGCGGCCAGGCGATTCATGACACGCTCACCCGCAGCCCGTCGTAGGCGAGCCGCACGCCATCCGGCAGGCCGGCCTCCGTTTGCGCATGCCCCAGGTCGTGGCCCATGTGCGTAAAAAACGTGCGCTTCGCCTGCATTCCGCGAGCGGCTTCGATCGCCTCCGACACGCTCAGATGGGTCGGGTGCGGGTGGGGACGCAGGGCGTCGATCACGAGCACCTCGACGCCGCGCGCCGCCTCGCGCGCCGCCTGCGGCACGGCATTGCAGTCGGTGAAGTAGGCAAGCAGCGGGCGCCGGTCTTTTGAAAATATGTAGCCGGTCGTGCTGAAGCGGCCGTGGGGCAATTGGACGGATGTGACGTCGAGGTCGCCGAGGGCGAACGGTCCGGTGATTTCGTGAACGTGCGGGCGGATGAAATTGCGAAACGCGACTCCGCTTCCATCGAAAGCGAACGAAAAAATCCGGCGCATTTCGGCGATTACCGCGGGCGTCGCGTGGATCGGCATTTCCATGTCCTGCGTTTCGCAAAAGCGGCGCAGGTCGTCGAAGCCCATGACGTGATCGGTGTGGGCGTGGGTGTAGAGCACGGCGTCGATGCGGCGGAGGTTCTCGCGCAATGCCTGCGTGCGGAAGTCCGGCGGCGTGTCGATGACGAACTCGGCCTTCGGCGTGCGCACCCGCGCCGCGGTGCGCAGGCGCGTGTCGCGCGGATCCGACGAATGGCACACCGCGCAGTCGCAGGCGATCATCGGCACGCCCTGCGAGGTGCCCGTGCCAAGGAAGGTGATTTCCAGTTCCGCCCCGACTTTCATTTCGCGGGCGAAGCTGTCATATTCCCCGCCGCCGCCGCAATGCTCGCCTCACTCCGCATCCGCAATTTCGCGCTGGTGGAATCCCTCTCCTGGGACATTCCCGCCGGCTTCGTGGCGATCACCGGCGAGACCGGCGCGGGCAAATCGATCCTCATCGGAGGGCTCAAGCTCCTGCTGGGCGAGCGCGCGGACCGGACCGCGATTCGCTCGGGCGAAACCGAATGTGTCGTCGAGGCCATCGCCCAGCTCCGGGATGGCTCGGCGATTCACGAACTCCTCGTCGAAGCCGGCGTAGAGCCCTGCGAGGAAGGCCAGCTCCTGCTCAAGCGCGTGATTTCCGCCGGCGGCGCGGGGCGGCAGTTTGTAAACGGCTCGCCCGCCACGCTCGCGTTGCTGCGCCAGATCGGCGACCGGCTCATTGACCTTCATGGCCCGCACGACCACCAGTCGCTCTTCGCCCGCGAGGCGCAGACGCGGCTGCTCGATGCCTTCGGCGGCGCGGGGAAACCGCTCGCCGACTATCGAGAGGCCCGCGCGCAATGGCTCGCGCTCGAACGCGAGCAGGCGGAGAGCGACGCCGCGGGCCAGGCGCGCGAGCGCGAGATCGACCTGCTTGCGCACCAGACCGCCGAGATCGAGGCGGCGGCGCTCACCGCCGATGAGGAGGATGCGCTCGTCGCCCGCCAGCAAACCGGCGCGAATGCCCATCGGCTCAAGGAACTCGCCGCCGGCGCGGCGCAGGCGATCAGCGAGGCCGAGGATTCCATCGAGAGCCGCATGGCGGAGGTCGCGCGCCTCATTCGCGAAATCGCGCGGCTCGACCCGTCGCAGGCGGAACTCGCCGCGCGCCACACCGCGCTCGCGGACGACATCGGTGACTTCGCACGCGCCCTCGCGACCTACGGCGACCATATTGACGCCGACCCGCAATCGCTCGCCGCCGCCGAGAGCCGCCTCGATCTGCTGCAAACGCTCAAGCGAAAATACGGCCGCTCGCTCGCGGAGGTGATCTCCTTTGGCGACGAGAGCGCCGCGCGCCTGGCCGCCCTGCGCGCGCAGGCGGCGCGGGGTGCGGATCTCGAGGCGGAGATTGCCGCCGCAAAATCGCGCGCGCTCGCCGCGGGCGCGAAGCTGTCGAAATTGCGCGCCGCCGCCGCACCGAAGCTGGCCGCCATTGTGCGCGGGCATCTCGGCGACCTGGGATTCCTCAAGGCGGGATTTGATATTCGTCTCGATTCCGGCGAGCCCGCGCCGGATGGGCTTGAGGCCGTCGAGTTCGTCTTCGCGCCGAACCCCGGCGAGCCCGCCCAGCCGCTGCGCTCCATCGCGTCGAGCGGCGAGATTTCGCGCGTGATGCTCGCGCTCAAGACCGCCCTGGCCACGCAGGACGAAGTGCCCGTGCTCGTCTTCGACGAAATCGACGCGAACGTCGGCGGCGAAGTCTCGCATGCGGTCGGCGCGAAGATGCGGGAAATTGGCGCGCGCCGGCAGGTGCTCTGCATCACGCATCTTCCGCAGGTCGCCTCACTCGCGACCGCGCACTTCGTCGTGAGCAAGTCCGTGATCGCCGGACGCACGATCTCCGCGCTGGCCGCCGTGTCCGCGCGGGAGCGGCAGGAGGAAATCGCGCGAATGCTCGGGAATCGCGCCGGAGGAGCCGCGCTGGCTCACGCGCGCGAATTGCTCGGCGCATGAGGCGCAGGCTGTGGGCTCTCCTGTTCGCGGTCATCGCAGCGGCCGCCGCGTGGTTCGAGGGCGGTCCATTCGGCTCGCCGGGCAGGGCGTGGCTCGGCGCTTCGGGGCTGCCGTCGAACCCGGAGACCATCGCGGCCGTCGAAGTTCCCGCGACTGCGGAACGAGGCATTGGCGCCCTGGACGCCGCACTCGTGCTGCGGGCGGTGCTCCGCTTCGCGCCGAAGGGCATCGCATTCCTGGATCCCATCGCGAGCGGAGACGGCATGCCCTTGTTAACGTCGAAGCTGGGCGATGCGAAGTTGCCGGTCGTATTTACCGCCAATGCGGGTGGCATCGTTTTGCCGGACATAACAATCGCTCCCGGCGTGCCGCGGCTGCCTGTCATCCCGGCTGCCGTGCCGCCGGGCCATTCCGTGGGATGCGCCGCGCCGTCCGGGCCCGGCGTGCTGGTGATCGGCAGAAGCGCGGACCGCGCCGTTCCGTCCAGCGCGTTGCAGTTGTTGCTCGATGTCGATCGCGGGCCGACCCTGAGCGGGAAGGTTCCGGGAATGATTCGCGGGGGGATGATCGTCGCGCCGGTGAACGTGGCGGGCCGCTCCGCGGTCAATTCGCTTGCGGCGCGCTTCGTCGAGCGGATCAGTCTCGACCGGCTCCTGGTTCGCACGGAGCAGAGCGAGCGGGGCGAAATCGTCGCGGATCTCAGCAATCTCTTTCGAGATCGATTGATTGCCGTGGAGATCGCGGGCGGAGGCGGCGCCATCGGGCTCGCGGCATTGCGCGACAATCTTGCCGACGCGGAGGCTCCGCCGGCGTGGTCGGGTTTCGGCGTGTTGCTTGTCGCCTCCCTGCCATGGTGGCGGCAAAGCCGGATGAATCGCATGCTCGCCGCGCTCGCCGCAGCCTGCGGGTGGCTGCTTTTGGCGATGGCGCTCTATCAACAATTCCGCATCGTGATTCCGCTCTCGGTGGCGCCCCTGCTGCCGCTGCTCGCGCTGATTCCGCGCGGGTTCAAATAAAGCCGAGGGTCGGGAACTTCCGGCCCAGCACCTTGTCGCCCGGCACGCGCAGCCATTTCTCGAGGAGCGTGGCATAGACGCTGCGAAAATCGACGGTGTGCTTGAGGTCGCCCGCGTCGAGGTCGGTGAGGCTGGGCGCGGAGCCCGCGAGGCCGGGACGGACGCCGCCGCCGAGCAGGAACATGGGAGCGGCCGTGCCGTGGTCGGTGCCGCCGCCGCCGTTTTCCTGAACGCGGCGTCCGAACTCGCTGAACGTGAGCAGCAGCACCCGGTCGAAATTTCCCTGCGTGCGCAGGTCGGCGGTGAAGGCGGCGAGCGCGTCGTCGAGCTGGCCGAGCAATTGTTCATGCACGCCCGCCTGGTTCGCGTGCGTGTCGAAGCCGCCGATGCTCACGTAATAAACGCGGGTCGGCATGCCGCCCGCGATGAGTTGCGAGACGAGCTGCAGATCCTGCCCGAGGCGCGAGTGGGGATAATTGCCGGCGGCGGGGTGGCGGCGCACGATCTCCGAGATGCGATCCGAGGCGACCTGCGCGTCCAGCGCGACGCGCTCGATGTAGTGAAACGCGTCGAGGTCGGAAGTCGTGCCGCCCGCAAGCGCGCCGATCGAGCCGCCGTCGTTCGACGATTCCGCGGGGGCGTCCCGCATCACCTCCGAGCCCTCCGCGAAGCGAAAGCGGCCGGGGTTTTCAAGGGCGATGCCCATGGGTTCGGCGGCGGAGAACGCCTGCGGCATCTGCGCGCCGAGGCTTATGCCCACGGCGGGATCCTGGCCCTTGCAGCAATTATCGAAATAGCGGCCGAGCCACCCGTGCGGCTCGACGCGGTCGGCGTCGCTCGCCGTCTGCCAGATTTCCATCGAGCGAAAGTGCGAGCGGTTGGGATTCGGGTAGCCGACGCCTTGCAGGACGGTCGCGTGGCCTTCGCCGTAAAGTTGCGCGAACTTCGGCAGGCGGGGATGCAGGCCGGCGTGGTCGCAGAGCCGCAGCACGGACTTCTCCGGCACGCCGATCCTTGGCCGTGCGCGATGATAGGCGTCGTCCGCGTAGGGGATGACGGTGTTCAATCCGTCATTGCCGCCGGAGAGCTGGAGGATGACGAGGATCGGGCCGTCCCTGCCCGTGGCGGTCTGCACGAGCGAACCGGCCGCGCCTGCGTCGAGGGCGGCGAACGTGCGGTCGATGAAGGCGGGGAGCGTCCAGGCGACGGCGCCGCCGAGGATCGACGTGCGCAGGAATTTGCGGCGGGTGTGAAGGGTCGGGCGGGCCATGGCGGTCAGGAGAGTTGGTAATCGGGCGTGCTCATCAGGCGTTGGAAAATCGACCGGGCCTTCGTGTCGGAGATCGGCTGCGCGGCGTCCGCCACGCAGGCCATCGCGCGGGTGCGCAGGAGCGCGGATCGCGTCGCGCCAAAGAGCCGGAAGACGAGCGCGTCGGCCAGCGCCTGCGGCTGCTCGCGGAGCGATGCGGGCGCGAGCTTCGCGATGTCCACCGGCGCGACGAGGCGCCGGTTGAACAAGCGCCGCGCCGCGGGATCCGTCGCGCCCACGAGGTAGCCGGCCAGATTGTAGCGCAGCACGAGCGTCGAACTGCTGATCCATGAGCGCCCGCCTTCCCAGCCGCGAACGTTCGGCGGCTGGAAGAGGGCCTGGCCGAGTTGCTCGAGCGCGATGTCGAGCGCCGGCGACGCGGGAAGGCCGGTCTCGAGATCGACGCAGGTTTGCACGAGCCATTCGACGGGGCTCTTGATGTGGGTGCGGACGGCGCGCTTCGAATAGAACGCGGACGAGCGGAACATCGAGCCGAGCAGAGGAGCGATCTGGTAGTTCGATCCATGCAGCGTGAATGCCGCGGCGTCGAGCAGGCCCGGCTCGGGATTCTCGTAGGCGAAGAATTCCCACAGCCGGCCCGCGATGAAGCGCGCGCACTGGGGCTGGTCGAGGATGATGTCGATGATCCCGTCGCCGTCGAAACGCCCGCTGCGGCCCATGAATCGCTTTTCGCCGTAGTCGTGGGCGCGGCGCGCGAAGAAGAACTCCTGCGTCGCGGGGGAGACGGTGTGCCCGGTGAAGGCGCGAGCCGATTGCTTGATGTCGTCCTCGGTGTAGTGGCCGATGCCCAGCGTGAAGAGCTCCATTAGCTCGCGCGCGAAGTTTTCATTCGGCGCGCCCGCCTTGCTGCGATTGAGGTCGAGCCAGCGGATCATCGCCGGATCGCGGGCCATGGCCTGGAGCATCGAGCGGAAGCTGCCCAGCGCGTTTTCGCGCAGCGTCTGGTTTTGCCGCCACATCGCCCAGGCGCTCCGCACTTTTACCACGCTCGTGGCGAAATGGCCGTGCCAGAACAGCGTCATTTTTTCGACCAGCGGCTGGCCGCCCGAGCGCATGCGTTCCAGCCACCAGCGCCGCAATTCGACGATGTGCTCCCGTTCCTCGCGCATTGCGTCGCGGATGGCTTCGCGCCGCCGGTCGGCGTCCGGGCCGGAATCCCCGCTGTTGCCCGCTGGCATCATCATCATTGCCTGCCGCCGCAGCGAGCCGGGGTCGTTCGTCCAGGCAGGCGGCGCGAGGCGGTTGTCGCGGGCGGAGAGGAGCAGGCCGACCGCCGCATCCAGCCCGAGCGAGTGAAAGGCGCGCACCTGTTCCGGCGTGCCGCCGAAGCCGGCGCGATTCAGCAAATGCGCGGCGTGATCGAGCGACCAGTCGTTCGGAGGCAATGGCGCCAGCATGTGGGATTCAACCCGGCGGAGCCGGAGGAGTTTCGGCGTTCGCGGGGGAAAAGCCGCGATTTGCATTGGACGGGCCCGCGGCGGCGTCTATGAACACGCGATGGAATTCGTCAACCTCGCGCGGCGCACCGAGATCGGCGCGAATTCCTATCTCCTGCGCGTCGGCGGCCGGTCGATCGTGCTCGATTGCGGCATGCACCCGAAGGAGCGCGGGCTCGCGGCGCTGCCCGACTATTCGCTCGTTCCGCCCGGCTCGGTGGACGCGGTCGTCATCTCCCACGCCCACCAGGATCACATCGGCTCGCTGCCCGTGCTGACCCGCCGCGAGCAGCAGGCGCGCGTGTTTTTGACGGAGGCGACGCGGCGGATCGGCGAGATCATGCTGCACAATTCGGTGAACGTGATGACGCGGCAGCGGGAGGACGATGGCATGACCGAGTATCCGCTCTTCACGCACCGCGGCATCGAGTTCTCGCGAGCCATGTGGCGGCCCGCGCCGGCGCGCGTGACGTTCACGCTCGACGGCGAGCGGGGGACGGGGGATGGCGCGGAGCCGACGCTCGAGTTTTATCACGCGGGCCACATCCTCGGTTCGTCGGGCGTGCTGATTCGCGGCGAGGGTCGCACCGTTTTTTACACGGGAGACGTGAATTTCGACGCGCAGACGCTCATGAGGGGGGCGGATTTTCCGACCGAGGGCGTCGATGTGCTGGTGATGGAAACGACGCGCGGCGACGCGCCGATGCCGGCGGATTTCACGCGCGCGGCCGAGGAGCGGCGGTTCGCGGCGGCGATCCGCGCGGCGTTTGATCGCGGGGGCAGTGTGACGGTGCCGGTCTTCGCCCTCGGCAAGACGCAGGAAATCCTCGCGATGCTTTGGAGCATGCGCCGGGGAGGGGAACTCGCGCAGACTCCGATTTACATCGGCGGGTTGAGCACGAAAATCACTTCCGCCTACGATGCGTTCGCCCGGAGCGCGGACCGCTCGCGGTCGGAACTCGCCCTGCTCCACGAGATGGCTCCCTACGTCCTGTCGGGCAACGAGGTTCACACCATGGCGGCCCGCAAGCACTGCATCTTCGCCCTTTCGAGCGGGATGATGACCGAGCACACGCTCTCGAATCTCTGGGTGCGCAAGATTCTTCCCGACCCGAAACAGGCGCTGTTTTTCGTCGGCTACTCGGATCCCGATTCGCCCGCGGGCAGGTTGCGCCGGGCGAAACCCGGCGACAAGGTCGTGCTGGATCCCGACCTGCCGCCGGTCGAGTTCCGATGCCATCTGGAATCCTTCAACTTCAGCGCCCACTCGGCGCGCGAGCCTTTGCTGAACTACGCGGTCGCGCTGCGTCCGAAGAAGATCCTCCTCGTGCATGGCGATCCGCCCGCCATCGAGTGGTTCCGTTCGCAACTGGCCTCCCTGCTTCCCGGCACGGAGGTCGTCGTGCCGGCTCCCGGCGCGGCGCTGCCGCTTTGAGCCGCCCTCGCTCCGCGGGATTCGCAAACGAAAAAGCCGGACGCCCCCCCGAACGTCCGGCCTTTTCAAATCGCGCCGCCGGGCTTCGCGCCCGCGACCGGCATCAGACGAGCGCTCCGGCCTTTGACTTTTCCTTTTTGTTCAGCGCGCGCCGCATTTTTTGCAGCGCGATGTTCTGGAGCTGGCGGATTCGCTCGCGCGTGACGCCGAACTTTTCGCCGACTTCCTCGAGCGTCTTCGGCTTCTGGCCATCGAGGCCGAAGCGGGAGTTGATGATTTTCCGCTCGCGGTCGTCGAGCACGTCGAGCAGGTCGCCGACTTCGTGCCGAAGATCCTTGTCGCGCAGAAGCTCGAAGGGATTCCGCGCCTCGGTGTCGCTGACGAGTTCGCCGAATTCGGTCGAGTCGTCCTCGCCCACGGGCGCATCGAGCGAGGCGGGGCGAATCGCCGCCGTCTTGAGCTGCGAGACCTTCGCGGAGACCATGCCGATCTCCTCCGCCAGTTCGTCATCGGTCGGCTCGCGGCCCAGCTCCTCGCTCATCTGCACCGCCACGCGCCGGATCTTCGAGATCTTGTCCACGAGGTGGACGGGCAGGCGGATGGTCTTGCTCTGGTTGGCCAGGGCGCGCTTGATCGATTGCTTGATCCACCAGGCGGCGTAGGTGCTGAGCTTCCCGCCCTTCTTCGGGTCGAAACGCTCCACGGCCTTCATCAGGCCGATGTTGCCCTCGGAAATCAAATCGAGCAGCGGCAGGCCGAAGCTCTGGTAGTCGCGCGCGATCTTGACCACGAGGCGCAGGTTCGCCCGCACCATGTGGGCGCGCGCCGCGGCATCGCCGCGCTTGATCTTGCGCGCGAGCTGCACTTCCTCCTTGATCGTGAGCAGCGGGAACCGCGCGATCTCGCGCAAATAAAGCTGAAATCCTGTGTCGGTATCTTCGATTGCCATTGTTTTCGGAGCCCGTTACGAACTCTCTCCTTGGTTAAGACGCGCCAGGGCGGGTCGGTTATTCAGTTCGGGCGTTTTATTTAACGTCGTTAACCATTCGACAGGGCAGTCGGGGACCTGTTCAAAATTTTGAAAAGAATTTCGCGAGGGAATTCCTCCCTGCGGGGCACGGGACGCGGGAGCATGCATGACGGGATGTCTCGATTCACCTGGAGTTCGCATTCCGGGCGGCGGCTGGCCGGTGAAATCCGCGGGACGGGCCGCCGCGGGAATCGCGGGCCCGCCTGGCTCCCGGGCCGCGGGACAGGCGGTTTAGATCAATCCCGCCCGCTCGAGCACCGATTTCGCCTCTTTGCGCAGGCGTGGCATCAGGCATGCGAAGGCGAGCGTGAGCACGATGCAGGAGGCGGCATTCACGCAGGTCGCCGTGTTGACGCCCTTGAGCTGGGCGAGCGCGCCGGTTATCAAGCCGCCGACCGGCATGCCGCCCAGGAATGCGACGGAGTAGATGCTCATCACCCGCCCGCGCTTGCCGTCGTCCACGAGGTTTTGCACCAGGGTGTTATTCGATGCGAGGACGAGGATGCCGCCCATTCCGGTGACCACGAGGCAGCCCATCGACAGCCAGAGATTGCGTGAAAATGCGAATGCCGCGAGTCCGCATCCGGCCATGACGCCCCCGAAGATGATTGCGCGCCCGAGCCCGTGAACGCTGCGCCGCCCGGCGAGATACAGGGCGGCGAGCACCGATCCCGCCGCCGACGCGGACATCAGCCATCCGAGGGTGCGCGCGTCGCCGTCGAAGATTCCGGTCGCGTAGGCGGGAAGGAGCACGGAGAACGACATGCCGAAGACGCCCATCGCGGCCGTGAAAAGGAGCAGGGCGCGGATGGGCAGGAATCTCCATGCATACATCGCGCCCTCGCGCAGCTCATGCCATACCGAGCGGCCCCTTGGCTCCGGCTGGTGCCGCGAGAGCCGCATCGCGAAGATCGCTGCGAGCACCGCCACGTAGCTTACGCCGTCGAGCAGGAAGCACCAGCCCGCGCCGAAGGCCGCGATCACAAGGCCCGCGATCGCCGGACCCACCAGGCGCGCGAGATGGATCATCGAGGAATTCATCGCGATGATCGCCGGCAGGTGCTCGCGCTTCTCGGCCAACTGGACGTTGAGAGCTTGCCGCGTGGGCACGTCGAAGGCGTTGATGAGCCCCTGGAACATCGCGAGCACCGTGAGCAGCGGAACGTTGATGTGGCCCGTGAGGGTGAAAAACGCGAGGAGGAGCGATTGCAGCATCGCGAGGGATTGCGTGCCGATGAGGAGTTTGAGCCGGTCCACGCGATCCACCCACACGCCGCCGAGCGGGCTGAGCACGATGGCGGGCAACTGGCCGAGCAGCATCACCATGCCGAGCCAGAATGGAGAACCGGTGAGATGATACACGAGCCACACGGTGGCGGTCTGCGTCATCCACGTGCCGAGCAGCGAAATGAGCTGTCCGCCGAAGTAGAGCCGATAATTTCGCGATGAGAAAGGAATCAGAATTCGGCCCAGGTTCACATCGCCGACGCTATCAGGCCCGCTCGCCGGCGCGCAACCTCGGCGCTGCGGAGAACGGCGGCCGGTCAAACCCTCATCCGCGTTCGTGGCGGGCCGCCTCCCAGCCGCACAGCGCCTGCTTGCGGGCCGCGCCCCAGCGGTAATGGCCGAATGCGCCGGTGGCGCGGATCACGCGATGGCAGGGGATGAGAAACGAGATCGGGTTCGCGCCCACCGCGCCGCCCACCGCCCGGCTGGCCGTGGGCGCGCCGATGGCCCCGGCGACGCCGCCATAGGTCGCGAGCGCCCCGGAGGGAATCGCGAGCAGCGCGCGCCAGACCTTGAGCTGGAAATTCGTGCCGCGCAGGTGGAGCCGCGGCGATTCGCGGACAGGGGCGAAGACGGCGGCGGCCAGCGCGCGGGCGCCGGGCGCGTCCTCGACGAATCGCGCCCGCGGCCACTCGCGGCGGAGCGCCGCCAGCATCTGCGCCGGTGCGCGGCCATTCACGAACTCCAGCGCGCAAATCCCCCGCGGCGTCTGCGCGAGCAGGCAATCGCCGAAGGGCGTCGGCGCGAAGCCGTGCCGCAGCGCGACGCCCTCGCCGCCGCGCCGGGTTTCGCCGGGCGTGACCGCATCGCAGGTGACCAGCAGATCGTGCAGGCGCCCCGGTCCCGAGAGGCCGACGTCGAGCGCGGTGTCGAGCACGCTCATCCCGTCGCGCAGGCGGCGGCGGGCCTCCTCTTTCGTGAGATGGCGGAGGAACTGCATCGGGCCGACGCCGGCCCACCGGGCGAAGAGCCGGTGGAAATGCGATTCGCTCAAGCCGGCGCTCGCCGCCAGCTCGCCAAGCGCCGGCTGGTCCGGCCAGTGCGCGTCCAGATGGGCGATGGCCCGCTCGATGCGGTCGTAGTCCTGCCGGTCCCGGTTCATGCGCGCAACCTACCGCGCTCCGCCCGGAGGCGACACCCGATTCCTGCTCTCGATCCACAGCGGGACACCGCCGGAAGATGCTCGCGACAGGGTCGCCGGTTTTTCCTTTATCCACCCCTGGCGCGCTTTGCGACCTTTGCGCGAAATCCTTCCCGCGAGCCGCGTCGCGGAATTGGCGCAAAATGGAGGTTGACCCCGGCGGGCTGCGCATGGTCGAAGTCTGCCCTCGCACGCGGGGGCGGCCTTCCCCGCCCACGCATGAGCGATCCGCTGCCAAAAACCGTTCAGGAATACATCGACGAAACGCCGAACTGGCAGGATGGCACGCGCGTCGCCGATGTGCCGATGACCGCCATGCAATGGCGCATCTGGATGCTCGCGACGGCGGGGAAGTTTTTCGAGGGCCTCGTCGTGTTCATGACGGGAGTGGCCCTCCCGCTCATCGTGCTCGAGTTCCAGCTCGATCCGGCGCGGAAGGGCATGGTGAGCGCGGCGACGCTCGCGGGCATTCTGGTGGGCGCCACGGCGCTGGGCGGGCTGTCGGACCGTGTCGGGCGCAAATCGATCTTCATCCTCGAGATGGCCTTGTTCGTCGCGTTTCTTGTCGTGGTCACGATGAGCGATGATTTCGCGTGGCTCGTGGTCGGCCTTTTCGGAGTGGGCCTCGCGCTGGGTTGCGACTACCCCACGGCGCATCTTGTGATCTCGGAGAGCATCCCCAGCGGCGTGCGCGGCAGGCTGGTGCTGGGCGCGTTTGGGTTTCAAGCCCTCGGCGCGCTGGTCGGGACGGCGCTCGGATTCCTCATTCTCAAATCGGACCGCTCCATCGCGGACTGGCGCATGATGTATGCCACGGCGATCGGGCCCGCCGTGCTCGTGACGGTCGGGCGGTTCTTTATTCCGCAAAGCGGCCACTGGCTCGTCGCGCAGGGGCGCATTGCCGAGGCGGAGCGCGAGACCGCGAAGCTGCTGCACCGCCAGCCCGCGTATCCCGCCCGCATCCGGCTGCGGCTCCCGCATTCCGGCCACAACGCGGGCGCGCATAAATCCCGGACGGGTTACGCGCGGCTGTTCGATGCCCGGAACCGGCGCGCCACCATTCTCGCTTCGGCGCCCTGGTTCCTCCAGGATCTCGCCACCTACGGCATCGGCATCTTCACCCCGACGATCCTCGCATCGACCCTCGGCGGCTCGACCGGCGGGCCCGCGCGCAATCTCGCCGACGTCATCCATGCGGACATGTATGCCGCGAAGGGCGCGGCCTTTCTCGACGTGCTGCTCCTCGTCGGCATCGTCGGCGCCGTGCTCCTTGCAGACCGCGTGGGCCGCATCTGTCTGCAAGTGCTCGGCTTCCTCGGCTGCGCGGCGGGGCTTTTTCTCGCCGCACTCTCGGTGCATTTCGATGGGACCGTGAAAATGGTCTGCCTTTTCGCGGGCTTCATGCTCTTCAATTTCATGACGAATCTCGGACCGAATGCGATGACCTACCTCATCGCCGGCGAGGTCTTTCCGACAGGCATCCGCGGCATGGGCGCGGGCTTTGCCGCATCGTTCGCCAAGATCGGCGCCGTGCTCACGGCATTCCTCTTTCCGATTTTGCTCAAGGATATTGGCGTCGACACGCTGCTGTATGGCCTCGTTGCCGCCTCGCTGGCCGGCGCGCTGATCACATGGCGTTTTGGGATCGAGACCGCCGGCGTGAATCTCGAGACCGTCGGTTCCGGCAGCCGTCCCGACGATTGATCCAGTTCCGAATCGAGCGCCCCTCGCCCGGGAAATTCGGGCTCACGCGGAGGCGCAGAGACGCGGAGGGAGGCTGCGGCCTGGTCGTGATTCATTGCCCGGGCCCGCTCGGCGTCCTCCGTGCCTCCATGGTTCCCAAATCGAGGTGAATCGACGCCGATCTGTCGTTCTGCTGGAGCAATTTCGACACCGGATGCGATCCGCATCCATGCCATCCAATCCCGGCATCCGCCTGCATTCCCAATGCACAAACTGCTTCACCCGCATCTCTCCTCTTAAAATTTTTCCAGAATTCTTTTGACATCGGATGCAATATCGCCACTATCTCCTCAAACCCCAGCCCCAGCGATCCACCCAACCATTCACCTCAGCTCAAAAAAACACCCCAAAACACCCCGAAATGAAAACTGCCCATCCCCTGTCAAATTCCGCGCGCGCTTTCGCCGCCGTTGCCAGTGCCTGTCTCCTCATGGGAACGGGCGTCAGCAATGCGGCTCTGGTCTTCGACGCAAGTTTCAACACCGACACCAATCCCGGCAATAACATCGTTGCGACGGGCGGCACGGGCGTGGTCGGATCGATCACGAATGGCACCGATGCGGTGAGCTTCGCCAACCCGCTATCGTCGTTGTCCGGCGGCTACCTGAATGCCGTGCAGTCCCCGACGTCGCCGGCTAGCGGGTTCGCTATCGCCACCTTTACCCCGAGTACCCCGGGCGCTGGATCTTCCGCCACCGGTTTGGGCACTTTTTACGCGGGGCAGGTGAATGGGTTCACCGCCCTCCAGGGAGGAATGGATGTATTCGTTCGCCCCGACACCCTCAACACGGTGCAGCATAGTGGCTGGTTTCGTCTGCTCGACAGCAACAACCTGGGCAGCGTGGCAAATGCGGGCGGCTTGCGATTTATTATCACCGGCACCAACGGGGTCTATAACGCTTCGACCGCGCCTTTGGGCAATATCCAGATCCAGATTGCAGCCAGTGCCAACACCGCTGGTGGCCCCAATGTCTTCTCGAATCTGGCCGCTGTCACCGGGCCCGGAGCGGCAGGAACGAATGGCACGAACAGCGTCGCAGCGACGAACAACCTTTTTATCACGACCAGCCAGGCTGCGAATGGGTTTGGTTTCGCCGAGGGAATTTCCCTGCACATCGGCTTCACATTCGAAACGGACCTGAACGGTTTGATCACCATGCGGCTCTTCGGAGTGACTGGAACCGGTGCAATCGATACGAGCGCAAGCAGCCCCCAGTTGCTCGTGACCCAGACGTTCAACCTGGCGGGGTCCGTGGGCCTTTCCGCATCGTCCGTCTTCCAGACCGGTGCTTGGAACATTCGACAGAATACCGCGCTAGCGGGCGACACGGTTTCGGTCAGCTACGACGAGTTGCGTCTGTATAACAGCGCACCCGCCAGCTTTGACGCCCTGCCGGTTCCCGAGCCGGGCACCTACGCCCTCGGCATGGCGGGCCTGTTGGCGCTCGTCGTGTTGCGCCGCCGCCGCAGGGCCGCGCAGGGCTTCTGAACCAATCAAAACTCAATTCCGAAAAACCCCGGGAGGCCACCGCCCCCGGGGTTTTTCTTTTGCCTGCAACCCGGATCGAGGGATGAGGTTCGCGCCACGCGCGCAAAGGGCGCCAGGGATGGTGATGGCGCCCCGGTTTCCCTTATCCTCTGCGTGCTCTGCGCCCTCCGTGGTTCCCATTCAGGCGAATCTCACGCGAAGGCGCGGAGAATGAGGGTGTCGCCATGTGCCGAAGCTCTTAATCTGTGGGATCCGCGCAATCTGCGGCCCTTAATGGAATCCGTGCGAATAAAATTTCCCTCGAGACTGAATTTCTATTGACAGCAACCTGACATCCGGGCATTTCCGTTCAAACCCCACCCGGAATCCTCAACAAAAACCCCCGTAAGACGCTGACGCAACGAACTTTGCAATCGTCCTAACCAAGCCGGAAAATGAAAAACAAAACCTCCCATCCCCGTTCAAATTCCACGCGCGCTTTCGCCGCCGTTGCCAGTGCCTGTCTCCTCATGGGAACGGGCGCCACCAATGCGGCTACGGTCTTCGACGCAAGTTTCAACACCGACACCAATCCCGGCAACAACATCGTTGCGACGGGCGGCACGGGCGTGGTCGGATCGATCACGAATGGCACCGATGCGGTGAGCTTCGCCAACCCGCTATCATCGTTGTCCGGCGGCTACCTGAATGCCGTGCAGTCCCCGACGACGCCGGTTAGCGGGTTCGCTATCGCCACCTTTACCCCGAGTACCCCGGGCGCTGGATCTTCCGCCACCGGTTTGGGCACTTTTTACGCGGGGCAGGTGAATGGGTTCACCGCCCTCCAGGGAGGAATGGATGTATTCGTTCGCCCCGACACCCTCAACACGGTGCAGCATAGTGGCTGGTTTCGTCTGCTCGACAGCAACAACCTGGGCAGCGTGGCAAATGCGGGCGGCTTGCGATTTATTATCACCGGCACCAACGGGGTCTATAACGCTTCGACCGCGCCTTTGGGCAATATCCAGATCCAGATTGCAGCCAGTGCCAACACCGCTGGTGGCCCCAATGTCTTCTCGAATCTGGCCGCTGTCACCGGGCCCGGAGCGGCAGGAACGAATGGCACGAACAGCGTCGCAGCGACGAACAACCTTTTTATCACGACCAGCCAGGCTGCGAATGGGTTTGGTTTCGCCGAGGGAATTTCCCTGCACATCGGCTTCACATTCGAAACGGACCTGAACGGTTTGATCACCATGCGGCTCTTCGGAGTGACTGGAACCGGTGATATCGATACGAGCGCAAGCAGCCCCCAGTTGCTCGTGACCCAGACGTTCAACCTGGCGGGGTCCGTGGGCCTTTCCGCATCGTCCGTCTTCCAGACCGGTGCTTGGAACATTCGACAGAATACCCCGGTAGCGGGCGACACGGTTTCGGTCAGCTACGACGAGTTGCGTCTGTATAACAGCGCACCCGCCAGCTTCGGCGGCGGCCTGCCGGTTCCCGAGCCGGGGAACTACGCTCTGGGCATGGCAGGCCTGATGGCGCTCGTCGTGTTGCGCCGCCGCCGCCGGCTCGTGCGTGGCCTGTAAAACGGCGTCCATAGATCCATTCAAAAACCCCCGGAGAGTCAACACTCCCCGGGGTTTTTCTTTTGCCTGCAACCCGCATCATGGGATGAGGTTCGCGCCACGCACGCAAAGGGCGCCAGGGTCGTGTCGCAGAAGTTCCTTGCAGAAATCAAATGGCGATCCGCCCGGAAATTTGCGTCCGGGGACGGCCGTTTCGGCGAAACCGCCCTACCCATTGATGCAAGGAACTTGCGTGACACCACACCAGGGGTGGTGATGGCGCCTCGGTTTCCCTCATCCTCTGTGCGCTCTGCGGCCTCTGTGGTTCCCATTCAGGTGAGACGCTCACGCGAGAGCGCGAAGGAACTTAACCGCAGATTGCGCAGATTGACGCAGATGGTGACCTGGGCAATACGCTCAGACAGTCCCCGCGTCTGAGCCCAACGTCGAATTGGACTCTCCGTGTCCTTGGTGTTCTTGGTGGTTCAATCCTCCGTGTTCTCTGCGGCCTCTGTGGTTCCCATTCAGGTGAGACTCTCACGCGAGAGCGCGAAGGAACTTAACCGCAGATTGCGCAGATTGACGCAGATGGTGACCTGGGCAATACGCTCAGACAGTCCCCGCGTCTGAGCCCCACGTCAAATTGGACTCTCCGTGTTCTTGGTGTTCTTGGTGGTTCAATCCTCCGTGTTCTCTGCGGCCTCTGTGGTTCCCATTCAGGTGAGACGCTCACGCGAGCGCGCGAAGGAACTTAACCGCAGATTGCGCAGATTGACGCAGATGGTGACCTGGGCAATACGCTCAGACAGTCCCCGCGTCTGAGCCCCACGTCGAATTGGACTCTCCGTGTTCTTGGTGTTCTTGGTGGTTCAATCCTCCGTGTTCTCTGCGGCCTCTGTGGTTCCCATTCAGGTGAGACGCTCACGCGAGAGCGCGAAGGAACTTAACCGCAGATTGCGCAGATTGCCGCAGATGGTGACTTGGGCAATACGCTCAGACAGTCCCCGCGTCTGAGCCCAACGTCGAATTGGACTCTCCGTGTTCTTGGTGGTTCAATCCTCCGTGTGCTCCGTGCCCTCTGTGGTTCCCATTCAGGGAAATCTCACGCGAAGGCGCAAAGGCGCGGAGAAAACCGCGATGCCTTCCCGCTGTCAAAATCTCGACACGGCAATGCGTCTCCTCCGAAATTTTCATTCCGGCCCGTTCTTCTCTGTGTCCGCCTGCATTTTCGGTGGGAAAACTGCGTCACCCGCGCGCCGCATTGAAATTTGTTCAAATTTATTTTGACATTTTTTTCAATACCGCCACGCTGCCAACAATCCTCCACCCCCCCAATCCCCCCTCAGTAACCTGTCCAACCCCCTGGGCAACAACCCCAAAAGCATGAAATCGTCCCCTCGTTTTTTTAGTCGCAATCTTCTCCTTCGCTCACTCTCGCTGCTTGCTGTGGCGTCGTTCGCCAGTGGCACCGCGCAAGCGGCTTACATCTTCTGGGATGGAACGACCCCGGCGGGTTGGGACGCGGCTGGAAACTGGTCCACAGTCGGTACGGCGGGTACCCCCGACCCGGGCTCGCCTCCCGGCGCCGCGGACATCGCTGTTTTTAGCACCAATGTCGCGGGGAATCTGAACGCGCCTTTAAAGACCGTGAATCTGAATGCTGACCAAGCTGTTCAAGGATTGATTTTTGGAAATATAAGTCCGGCCTTCGGCACAAACTCAACGCCTTATACGTTGCTTGGCGGTGGCACCGACCGCACGCTGACCATCGGGTCCGGAGGCATCCAGTATATCAATCCCCTTGGCGCGGTGACCATCGGTTCGGCGACGGCCGGTCAGAAAGTGAACGTCGCGCTCAACGGCAGCCAGACTTGGACCAATTACAACTCCAGCGGGTCCAACCTGACGATCGTCAACAATGTCACGAACACGAGTGCCGTGACTCCGCTTACGCTCACGGTCGCCGCTGCTGGTGCGGGGGGCGGAAGCAATACGATTTTCAACGGCGTCATCAGCGATGGAGGTGGTGTCGGCACGATTGCTCTCACCGTGGCCACCCGGAGCGGCACTTCCGCGGGGGGCAGCGTCATCCTGACTGGAGCCAATACCTATACCGGAGCGACCACCGTCAAGGCCGGTCAGCTCCAGTTGGACTTCTCGGTGTCGGCGCCGGCTTCGATCGTCAGTTCCTCCTCCGGGCTGGTTCTGGGCGGCGGATCCCTGTTTTCCCTCAACACCTCCTACAGCAATATTAACGAGTCCTATTCCCCGTTTTTGAATCTGAAGGCGTCTGTCGCCGGCACCAACACCCAGGCGTTCAACGGAACGACACTCAACGCCGGCCACTCGACGGTTGTCCTGACGGCGAACGGCGCTTCAACCCTTACCGCCAACCTGGGCGCCATCACCCGCAACGCCAATTCGACGCTGAACCTCAGCGCCAACAGCGTGGCGGTTCCCGCCACATTTACCGCTCCGGCCGCCACGGTCAATATCGTCAAAACCAGCAACGCCAACGACGCCACCGGCATCCTGGGAACCTGGGCTTCAGTCGGCACGGGAACGAACCTGGACTACGCTACCGTCAGCGGAGGCAACATCATCGCCAACGGCGCCAGCGCCACCGATGGCACGGCGGGCAACTTGAGCAACGTGACCAGCGCGACGACCAATTATAAATTCGCCGCCGCCGCGACCCAGACCGGCGCCATTACCGGCAACACCTTGCGCTACACCGGCGCCGCCGCAACTTTGGCCAATGGCGGCTTCAGCACCACATTGAACGGCTTGATGAACGCCGGCACCGGAGCACTGACGGTGAGCGGGTCGGGAAATCTGGTCATCGGATCCAGCAATGAATTGGTTCTCACCACCAATAACCAAAGCGTCACTATCTCCGCGCCTATCTCGGGTGCCGCCGGCGCGGGTATCACTGTCACGCAGATCGCTCCCTACAACACGGATAATAGAAATGTTGGGTTCACCCTTGGCGGTGCCAGCACCTACACCGGCACGACAAACATCAACTACGGCTATCTATATACGGTGGCCGGCTTTGAAACACCCGGCGTCTCCGGCAACCTGGGCAATGGCGGCAACATCACCTTCAATGGCGGCGTGCTCGGTTTGCAAAACCGCGCCGATTACTCCGCCCGCATCAAGAACAGCACCAGCGCCATCGCTCTGCACGTTGCCGGCCAGAATACCGTGTACAACAGCCCTCTGGACAGCTCCAACATCGGCGGTTTGACGATCAACAGTCTTCAGTCCGCAGGCGGCCAGATCACGCTGAATGCCGCCAATACCTTCATCGGCGACACGATTCTGGGCTCGCAGGCATTCAATGTCATTCTCGGCAACAAGGCCGCTTTCAGCACCGGCACCGTCTATCTCAATAACTCCGGCGCCTTTTCGGCCAGCACCGACCTCACCGGTGCGAATAAAATCGCCAACAACGTGGTTTACCAAAGCAATGGTTTGGACATCAAAGGCAACAAAGGCATCGAGTTCGGCGGGACCTTCAGCGCTAGCGGCGTAGGACAGGCGACATTGAATTTGTTTAACGACCTCGATGGAGCGGCGCTGACGCTGTCCGGGAATGTCTATCTCTCTTCGACCACCGCCACGGCCAATACCATCTTTCTGAATGGCCGGGGCACGACCAATATCACCGGCGTCATTAGCAATAATGCCGCCGACAACTCCGTGCCCACGTCATTTACCGCCAGCGGCACTGGGACCACGAATCTCTCCGCCGCCAATACCTACACCGGCTCCACCTTCGTGGCGAACGGCGGCACGCTGAATCTCGATTTTTCCGCCACCGGCGCGCCAACAACGAATATCCTGTCCTCCTCCGCCGCCGGTACCCAATTCAACGGCGGAACCTTGAAATTGACCGGAAAAGATAATACGAGCAACAGCCAGACCGTCGCCTCAACGGCACTGAACGCGGGATCCTCTAGGCTCGTGATGGCCCCCGGAGGCGGCACGGGTGAAGTCGTGCTGAACCTCGGCGGAATCAACAACGGCGTTGCCGGCAGCGCCCTGGACATTACTCTAAGCGGAACCTCCAGCGCCACCAACGGGGTCACCACCACATCCGGCACCGACGCGGGCGGGCTCATCCGTCGGCTCACCGTCAATGGCAACGACTGGGCGACCAAGGGCGGCAGCAATATCGTGGCGTATTCCGCTTACACCGATGACAGCACGGTCGGATCGGCGAACTGGATCGCCGCCAATAACATCACCAACACCACGGCGGGCGGGTTCACGGGAAGCCTGGCCAGTGCAGCGACGATCAACTCCCTTCGCTTCAACAACGACGTGGCCGGCGGACCGAATCTCGGCAGCCAGACACTGACCGTCCCGGACGGCATCCTGGTCACCAGCGCCGTCAATAACAAGGCGCTGACGATCACCAGCGGGAATCTGCAAGGCAGTTCCGGCGCCACCGGGGATCTCATCGTCATCAATCGCGGAGCGGGCGGCACCACGCTGGACATTGGCGCGACGATCCAAAACAACGGCGCGGGTCCGACCGGTCTCACCAAAGCCGGAGCTGGCTTGGTCTCACTCAGTGGCACGAACACCTATACCGGCGCAACGGTTGCCACCGAAGGCGTTTTGAAACTCAGCAGTGCAAACGCTCTGCCAGGCGGCATCGGCGCGGCGGGCGGCCTCAGCAACCTGTTTTTCCGAGGCGGGGTCATCGGACTTACTGCGGACTTCACACGCGGGCTTGGCACAGGTGTCACCCAAGTTCAATGGAATGGCGGAAGCGGCGGCTTTGCTGCTTACGGCGCGGATCGTTTTGTGAACCTCGGCGGGGCATCCGCAGCGGTCACTTGGGCCAGCGGAAGCTTCGTAGCCAATGGCGCATCGCTCATTCTGGGCGCCAGCAGCGCAGACGCCATGGTCGATTTCCAAAATCCCATTGCCTTGGGAGGCGCGGTGGATCGCACGGTGCAGGTGGATAACGGTTCTGCGGCGATCGATGCCAAAATTAGCGGCATTATCAGCGGCACCCCTACCGGCGGCTTCGTCAAGACCGGCGCGGGCGCGCTCTGGCTGAGCGCGGCGAACACCTATAACGGCGAGACATTGGTATTGGATGGAACGCTGACAGTCAGCGGGACCGGGTCGCTCAGCACCCTTTCATCCATTCATGTCAACGGCGCGAACGCGATCTTCGACCTCGGCAACAATCACGCCAACCTCAATACGTCCAACGCGTTCAACGGAGTCATCCTGGAAAACGGCAGCATCACCGGCACCGGCACCTCGGTCCTGACCGGCGCATTCTATAATGTCCAAAACGGCTCGATCAGCGCGATCCTCGCCGGCGGTGCTTCCGCGACGCTCACGAAGACCACGAGCGGCACAGTGACGCTCTCTGGCGCGAATACCTACACGGGGGCGACGACGATCAGCGCGGGCACGCTCGCGGTGAATGGCAGCCTCACAAGCGCGGTGACGGTGACAGCCGGCACGCTGCAGGGCATCGGCTCGACGACGGGCACGGTGACTGTCGGCAACAGCGTTGGCAGCAGCGATTCGTTCCTGGCCCCCGGCAACAGCGTGGGGACCTTCACCACGACGCAGGCGCTGTCGCTCAACTCCGATGCCACGTATGTGTTCGAGTTGAACAGCAGCCTGGCCAACAGCGCGGACAAGGTCGTGGCCAACGGGGTCACGATCAGCGGGGCATCCTTCAGCTTCACGGATCTGAACCCCGGCAGCGCGATTACGCCGGGCACGGTCTTCACGATTATCGACAACACCGGCGGTGCCGGGATTTCCGGAACGTTCAGCAACCTGGCGGACGGCTCGAACTTCAGCAGCGGCAACTACAACTACGGGGTGAGCTACTCGGGCGGAACGGGCAATGACCTCACACTCACGGCATCGGCAGTGCCCGAGCCGGGCACCTACGCCCTCGGCATGGCGGGCCTGTTGGCGCTCGTCGTATTGCGCCGCCGCCGCAGGGCCGCGCAGGGCTTCTGAACCAATCAAAACTCAATTCCGAAAAACCCCGGGAGGCCACCGCCCCCGGGGTTTTTTCTTTTGCCTGCAACCCGGATCGAGGGATGAGGTTCGCGCCACGCGCGCAAAGGGCGCCAGGGTCCTGTCGCAGAAGTTCCTTGCAGAAATCAAATGGCGATCCGCCCGGAAATTTGCGTCCGGGGACGGCGGTTTCGGCGAAACCGCCCTACCCATTGATGCAAGGAACTTGCGTGACACCACACCAGGGGTGGTGATGGCGCCTCGGTTTCCCTCATCCTCTGCGTGCTCTGCGGCCTCTGTGGTTCCATTCGGGGGAGACGCTCACGCGAGCGCGGGAAGGAACTTAACCGCAGATTGCGCAGATTGACGCAGATGGTGACCTGGGCAATACGCTCAGACAGTCCCCGCGTCTGAGCCCCACGTCGAATTGGACTCTCCGTGTTCTTGGTGTTCTTGGTGGTT
>JAQTOP010000123.1 GCA_028713285.1 Terrimicrobiaceae bacterium | reverse complement strand
AATTCATGCGGAAGCCTGTCTGGGAAGGCTTCGGAATTCAAATGCGTGACATCACTTTCCATGCGCAAGTTGCTCAAAAATAGATTTTAACAACAACTGATTATGAAGTTAACCGGACACCCGTGGTATTGCATGTATAAAAAGTCTTCCTACTTCGAGTAAAGCGAATATGGCAATCTTTTATGCATGGAAAGTTTGATGACAATCTTTTCTGCTCGATAACGAATAATAATCCAAGAAAAGAGAGATTGTCGAACTTGACGTGAGGCACGCCGAATGAATTTATTTCGTAATGCCTTGTAACGATCCCTCTGTTCTGAATTAAATATATTTTCTGAGTCGGCGATAATGTGAGAATCGCTCTTTGATAATGATAATGTTCGCATTGTGGATTTTTATTTGAGGGGCTGACACTCAATCAAAACAAAGGACGATGATTCGATAACTTTACTTCGCGGGAACTTTCAGAAATGGGCTAACGTCAAGCTCAGTGACCCCGAACGGACGCACAAGCTCTAAAAGTGGTATTGGTGCAATCCGGTCGGTCGTAAAAAGCCGACGCGTCGCGTCTAGGGGTTCGCTGCAGCGTCTTGTTAGGCCGAATTTTTAATCTTGAAGAACACCCGATGCTTCAAGCCGAAGTCCAATACTACTTCATCTGGCAATTCGTGAGTGGGTGCCGCAAAGTGATTAAACTCCATCAAATCTTTAACTACTTGAAATGGCCTTAAATTGAGTCGCTTCGCAAGATCATTGAGAGTTACGGGACGCTCGATAGGAATCTCAGGAAAATTGTAGGGATTATTTGGATTTAGGGAGGCGATGTAAGCCATAGAATATCGGTAAAGACTATGCAGAATGTTATAATGGCCTAACGTCAAGCTCAGTGACCCCGAACGGACTCACAAGCTCTAAATGCGGTGTCGATACAATCCGGACGTTCGGAAGAACTCGACGCGTCGCGTCTAGGGGTTCGCTGCAGCGTCTTGTTCGGCTGCATTTAGAAATGAATTGAACCGACTTCGTGACCTTGATCGTAGAGCCTAATCGATTCGTGAAGAGTAAACTTTTGTGGTTTGTAGCCACGCTTATAAAATGCTCCTTTGAAGATACTTGCATATCCAGTGTTAAAAAAATCCCATTTTCCTTTAATGTTTGCCTTAAAATAGGTTCCATCCGAAAATCGCATCAATAGCTTGGCATTAAACGTGAATGGAACAATTATAGGTTGTTCGAGATAGGTTCCTGGGAACGCAGTATTTCCAGTATATTGATAAGGCGAAGTGTGGACGGAAAAGACCTTTCCTTTAACTTTTTGTTCTTTGTTAATGACGCGGCCACTTGCAGTCAGTTCAGTCGAACTAACATTCCCAGAAATCCTATTTTGTAGAATCGTAAACTTAAGTCCATAAGAAGTGCGATTTGATATTCCTTGATAAACGTTTGACGATCCATACAGCTCAAAATAGCCGCCGCCACCACTATCGATTGTAAAGCGTTCGGCAGATGCCACCTTCAGGGTGGAAAGAGCTAAGCAGGTTAAAGTAAGTAGAAATTCCATTTTTTAAGGAGATGTTTGATTTGGCACGGTAGGAATTCGAGAGGTCGCCTGTCAATAAATTATGCCGAACGTCCGCCATCAGTCGCGCCGCTTTAGCGGCGTTGACTGGATGGCCTGGTTAGCCTGTTTTTGTTTTACTGGTAGGTTGTCATCGCTTGGCGTGATGCCAACATCTGAAACTCGCCAGCGATAAATGCATGTCCTGTCACTACCGCAAGCACGACATGGGCGCATCCATCCGTCTCCGGGTGAATATTCAATATCTGCTCGCCGCAGACGCTCTATAAGTGCGTCAACCGTGGCTTGTGGTTCTGGAGTGTTCCAATAGGCCAAAAGTGAAGCAATAGGCCATTCGGGAGATTCGCTCTGTGCGATACTGCCGCGAAGGCGCACTTCTGCGAGAAAAGTGAGAATCTGCCTACTGCCGGAAAAGGAATGACCACAGTCCTGACATCTGCATCCAGAAATTACCTGGGGAAAGCCAATGCACCGCTTCAACAGTTCCTCTTTAGCCAGAGATCCGCGCTGTGACGTTTCGTAGCAGATGGAGATCATTGCCGTCATCAGCGAGTTTGCACGAGGAGTCGCATCTTCTTCGATCTTATGTGCGTTCTCTCGGCACAGTATAAGGTCGTTCAAACTGCCCATGCCTCCGCAAAGTCCCCGAAAGGTCACTGGAGACGCTTGCTCTACTTGCTTTGCCCAGTGCTGTTCGCCGACATCATTCAACAGCTTCACTAGGATCCGCTGGGCGTCCTGAAAACTAATTACACTGGACTTCCGAGTGAAGAGCATATTTTTGTTGGCTAACGCCAAGCTCAGCTGCCCCGAACGGGCGCACAACTCAGCTGGCGTGTAAATGGAAAGAAAAGGCGTTCGTAAAAAGTCGGCGCGTCGCGGCTAGGGGTTAGCTGCAGCGCCTTGTTCGGCTGTATTTGCCGAGTGCCAGCGTGCGCTCCCTCCGAAACTGCGTTCCCAATAGCCTCGCGGAGTAGTAGCTCGTGCAATCGGGAAGTCTAATTCAGGACCGCCCGACATAGGTGTATCGGGCGGTGGCGGAAAATAGCGTATTTCTGCGAATTTGGAATAATAATCATACATCTTTTGAGGAAGACAGCCGTCGCTTATCATTTCTTTTAAAGAGGCTGGATAGGGGGACTCCAGACTATTTGGATGATTGTGATATCGAATATGCCAATCCATCATTGCGCTTTGAAGAAACTGCGTGATGCACAGCGCACGAAAATCTGCAACTCGAGGATAATAGTAAAAATGATAGAGGCTAAATACAGTGGTTGAAATAACGGCCAACGCGATGAGAGGAACGGCGAAGAGCTTCTTCATAAGATATAGCCGAACGCCAAGCTCAGTGACCCCGAACGGGCGCACAAGCTCTAAATGTGGTGTGGATGCAATCCGAACGGTCGTCGGAAATCGACGCGTCGCGTCTAGGGGTTCGCTGCAGCGTCTTGTTCGACTGTATTAATAGATCGAGATTCAAGCCTCCATCCAACAGTATTGGTTTCTTCTCCTGGGAAGGTCGTCCATCCATAAAATCTCATCTTGTGCAATTGCATATCAAACAATGCGTCATTAGCCTCCTTTGAGTCGAATTTAGGTGTGTCTGGTCCCCGATAAAGTCTTGTGATTGATTTGGGATTGCCCGTAGCAACGACAATCATGAAGATATTATCAATGTAGAGAATGTAACGCTCTAACCGAGGTGGCATCATTGATCCATCCGTGCTCTTATCAACGGTTTCCCAGAAAATGTGATCATCGAGTTCCCATTTACCGACGGTGCGGATATAGCGAGGAGTTATGCCAGGCTGACTGATTCTATAATCATTCACACATTGCCCATTAGGGAGATATTGATATCTTGCGCCGGTGTAATGCCATTGAGGCCCTATATCTTCCTGGAACCAAGATCCAATGATCAAATCTCTTATCTCTTGGCCGCTTTTCGCAAGAGTCGGCGAAATGATCGCAATCGCGAAAAGGAGGATCAGGAAGCGAAGTAGTGACATATCTAAGTCGAACAGCTTGTTGGATTGATGGAGGCAATGGTGAGATGGGCGGAATGGGATCGATCTTGGGGGCGCTGCACAGAGATTGGATGGGAAACGGCTCCCTTTGTCGAGGATAATGGGGAAATAGGCTGCGGGAGCCAATATCCAATCGGCGCTCGGGAGTGGCTGTGCGTCGCGGGGGCGGGCCCGGCTAGGGCACGATGATCTGGGCCGGGTCGCCGGGGGTGCTGTCGCCGGCTTTGTTTGCGGCGAGGATGCGCACTTTGATCGTCGTGCCGGGTGGCAGGCTGGCGAGGGTGGCTTCGCTGTCGGTGGCCTGGTCGATCTCGATCCAATTCGTCCACAGATTACGCAGATTTGCGCAGATCAAGGGCGGCAGGCAGGGCGAGGCGTCCCTGCCGAGCCGCGCGCGCAATGGCGGCGCAGCCGGAGGCGTCGCCCTTGCCGACGCTGAGGGCCTCTGGAATCAATCTGCGGAATCTGTGGACCCATCCGACTGCGACCGCTTGCTAAGGGCAGCCTGCATGGCGAATGATGGCCTGGCCGAAGGGATATGAACGCCGCATCACCGCCCCGCCATCGAGTCGCCATCACCGGGATGGGCTGCGTGAGCCCGCTCGGGCCGGATTGCGCGGGCGCGGCGGCGGCGCTGGCCGATGCGCGCGATTGCGTCTCGCCGGTCGAGGCGTTCGACGTGTCGGGCTGCAAGTGCCGGTCCGCGGGTCAGATTCCCGATGCCTGGCTCGATCGCGCAGCCAGCGCGACCCGGCGGGCGCGCCGGTGGAATCGCGCTTCGCAAATGCTGTTGCTCGCCGCCATCGAGGCGCTCGGAGGGCGCGAGGATTTCGCGCCCGACGCGGTGGTGATCGGCACGACCAGCGGCGGAATGACCTTTGGCGAGGCGTTTTACCGGATGTTCGAGCGCGGCGCGCGCGACCGCCGCGCCCCGCAATGGGTGCGCGACTACATGCCGCAGCAGCCGGTGCGGGATGCGATGGGTGTGTTCGGATTCGAGGCGCCGGTGCGCATCGTCTCGAATGCCTGCGCGTCCGGGACGAATGCCCTCGGCGCCGCCTTTCATCTCGTGCGCTCGGGGCGTGCGCGCCGCGTACTGTGCGGTGGCTACGACGCGCTGTGCGAGCTGGTCTTTGCGGGATTCTCCTCGCTCCAGGCCGCGACGGAGGAGAAATGCCGGCCTTTCGATGCGCAGCGCAGCGGCCTCGTGCTCGGCGAGGGCGCGGCGGTCTTCCTGCTGGAGCCGCTCGCGGATGCCCTGCGCGCAAACCGCGCTGTCCTCGCCGAAATCGCTGGCTACGGCGCATCGACCGACAATCACCACCTCACCCAGCCGAACCCCGACGGCAGCGGCCCGCGCCGGGCCATGGAGAGCGCGCTCACGGATGCAGGGTGGTCGGGCGGCGAGATCGAGTATGTGAATGCCCACGGCACGGCCACGCCGTTCAACGATGCCTGCGAGGCGCGAGCCCTCGCCGCCGTGTGCCCCGGCGCGCCGGTGAGCAGCACGAAGGGGCAGATGGGCCATTCGCTCGGCGCGGCGGGCGCGATCGAGGCCGCCTTTTGCGTGCTCGCGATGCGGGGCGGGTTCCTGCCGGCGAACGTGAATTTCCGCGCGCCAGACGCCGGCGTGGCGCTCGACATCGTGGCAAACACTCCGCGCCGAACCCGGCCTCGGCGCGTGCTTTCGAATTCATTGGGCTTCGGCGGCGCGAACGCGAGCTTGTTACTCGAGGCCGCCGAGTCATGAAGGCGCGCATCCATGGCGTGGGATGGGTGACTCCCCTCGGCCGCGATCCCGCCGCCGTCTGGCAGGCGATCCAGGCCGGAGCCACCCCTCGCCCCGGGGAATTGACGAATCCCTTCACGGGCCGGACCCATCCGATCCGGCGCGTCGATCCCGCCTCGGTGGCGGATGTCGCGGGCAGGCCGCGGTTGCGCCGGTCGAGCGTCATCTCGCACTTCGCCGTGGCCGCCGCCCTCGACGCCCTGCGCGATGCGGGATGCGATCCCGCGAACGAACGCGTCGCCCTCGTCTTCGCGGCGACGAATGGCGGCGTGATTTACACGCGGCGATTCTTCGAGGACGTGTCGAAAACCGGCGCGCACGCGGGCAGTCCGCTCCTGTTTCCCGAGACGGTTTACAACGCCCCGGCCAGCCACGTCGCGGCGGCTCTCGGCATGCCCGGCATTTCCACCACCCTCGTGAACGATGCGACCGTGGGCGTGGAAGCGATCGCCGCCGCCGTGGAGCTGCTCGAATCGGACGCATGCGACCACTGCCTGGTCGTCGCGGCGGAGGAAGCCGACTGGGTGATCTGCGAGGCCTACGCCACCTGGCGCCTGACGGGCGAGGCGCCTACAATCGAGACCAAACGCGAAAGCGGCGCGATCTTCGGCGAAGGCAGCGCGGCGGTGTTGCTCGGAGCCGATGGGAACGGGCCTGAGATTGCCGAACTGCATTCCGGCACTCTTTTCCGATCCATCGCGCAAGCACGGACGAAGCTCGTCCGAATCGTCGGCAACTTTGCGGGCGATGTCCCGCTCGTGATCTCATCCGCCTCGGAAACGCGTTTCGACGAGGCGGAACGCGACGTGGCTCCCGCGGCGCGACGAATCGCTCCAAAGGCGGCGCTCGGCGAGTGCTTCGCGGCATCGACGCTGGCGCAGATTGTGTGCGCGACCCTTGCGATTCGCGATGGCACGTCCAACGCGCTGATTCCCGTCGTCGGCTTTCACGGCCAGGTCGCGGCGCTCGCGCTGCGCGGCTGAGGACCGGGTCTCAGAGGTTCTCCGAGATCGTGCGAAAGACGTCCGTGTTGTCCTTGAAGCCCTGGAGGTTTTCCGAGCCGGGGCCGGTGCTCACGGAGATCACGTCCTCCGCGACGCCGATGGCGGCCGGTGCGCTGACCGCCGCGGGCTCGGAGGATTTTTGCGGCTGATCGGGCGAAGCGGCATCCTTCGGCGTCGAGCCGCCCGGCCCGGTGGACCAGGTGATGAAGGGCAGCGTCTGCGGGCTGATGCCGATGACGGACATGCCGCGGTCGTTCTTGAACGGATAGCCATTCATGCGCAGGCCGCCGATGGATTGCTTGCCCGTGACGATGACGAGCGCCTTGTTGCCGGCGTAGTTGAGCGCCGCGCCCACCGCGCGATCCAGCTCGACGATCTCGCGCAGCGTGCGCTCGCCTTCGTTGCTGTGCGAAGCCTTCGCGATGAGGCCGGCATCCACGACGAGCAGATAGCCCTTGGGATTGTATTGCAGGCGGGCGATGGCCTCGCGCACCAGGTCGGCCAGCGAGGGCTGGGCGCCGTCGCGGTCGGCAATGTCCGCAAAATCCAGGTTGCCGCGCCGAAACACGCCGAAGACCCGCGGCGCGCGCCACGCCGGGATGTCGAGCAGCTCATTGCGGTCGCGCACGATGTCGTAGCCGCGCGTGCGGAACTCGAGCACGAGATCGCGCCCGTCGGTGCGGCGGCCTTCCTTCGCCTCGGGCAGGAAGTCGTCCGAGCCGCCGCCGAGGATCAGGTCGAGATTTGCGGCGACGAGCTGCGCGGCAATGGACTGGTGGTCGAGAGGGTCGGGCGTCTTCGCGTAAAAGGCCGCCAGCGTCGCGTCGGTGAGCGAGGCGTTCGACACGAGGCCGATCGAGCGGCCGCTCTTCTGCGCGAGATCGACGAGCGACGTGAGCGGCTTGCCGGAGGCGTCGAGGGAGAGGACGCGGTTGTTGACCTTGCGGCCCGTGGCGAGGGCGCTGGCCGCGGCGGCGGCGTCGGGCACGGCGAAATCGTTCGCGTAGGTCGTGAGCAATGCAAGGTGCGGCAGGCGTTCGAGATCGAGGCGACTCTGCGCGCCGTCATTGTAGATGCGGGCTGGCGCGAGCATGCCGGTCGTGAGGCCGTCGCCGATAAAAAGAATGATCGCGAAGGGCCGCTGGACGACCCAGTTCGTGTAAAACAGGAAACCTGCGGCGGCGAAAACGAGCAGGCAAAAGAGCGCGATCAGGCGGTTGCGCAGTTTCTTGGACATCGGAAGTGGGAGACTGGTTTCATCATGGATGGCGGCGCTTGGCAACTTTGCGCGTTGCGGCGGCCCGGAAAACTGCGTAAGTCGTTTTGCGATTGCCTGGTGGTGTAACGGTAACACAGCGGCCTTTGGAGCCGCTTTTCATGGTTCGAATCCATGCCAGGCAGCCA
>JAQTOP010000122.1 GCA_028713285.1 Terrimicrobiaceae bacterium | reverse complement strand
CGCGCCGGCGAGATCGTGAGCGGCACCGTGCGGCGCTTCGAGCGCTCCGATGTGATCGTGGATCTCGGCCGATTCGAAGCCATCATGCCTTCGCGTGAGCGCGTGCCGACCGAGGAATACAGCGTGGGCGACCGCATCCGCGCCTACGTCGTCGCCGTGGAAAACGGCGCCCGCGGTCCGGAGATCATCCTTTCCCGCAGCCACCCGAATTTTGTGCGGCGTCTCTTCGAGGTCGAGGTCAGCGAGATCGGCGATCGCACTGTCGAGCTGAAGGCCATTGCCCGCGAGGCCGGCGCCCGCACGAAGGTCGCCGTTCACAGCTCCGACGACAAGGTGGATCCCGTCGGCGCATGCGTCGGCATGCGAGGTGCGCGCGTGAAGAATATCGTGCGTGAGCTGAACAACGAGAAGGTGGACATCATCCGCTGGCACGCCGACCCGCAGGAACTCGTCAAGGAGGCGCTCAAGCCAGCGAAGATTCACAGCATCACTCTCGACCAGGCGGCGAAGAAAATCACCGTTACCGTTGGCAAGGAGGAACTCTCGCAAGCCATCGGACGCCGCGGTCAAAACGCGCGCCTCACCGCGAAGCTCACCGGTTGGGACATCGATATCAACGAAGACAAGAGCAAGGAGCAGGCCTTCGAGAGCCAGAAGGCGCAGGCCGCGCACTCGCTTGCCGGCCAGCTCGGCATCACCGAGGAGCAGGGAGACAAGCTGATGAAGAGCGGCATGAACGCCATCGACGTGATCGTGCTCTGCGGAGCGGACGACATCGCCGGCGTGCTCGAATGCGATCTCGAGACAGCCGAGCAGATTCTCGAAGCGGCCAAGGCCCACGCCGCCGCGCCCAGCGCCGTAGCCTAGCTCACGGCCATGAAAGTGAGTGCGCCGAAAACGAATTTAAATGCCATCCAAAGTCAGCAACTCCAAGACCGAATCCAAGGCGCCCGCCAAGTCCCGGCGTGGCGCCTCGGCGAGCGGCGCGCCGTCATCCCGCTCCCCGAAATCCCCATCTCCCGTTGAGCCGGCCGTTCCCGCGCCCGCAGTTCCACGGGTGCCGACCGAGACGCTCTCGCTGATCGAGCCGAAGGAAAAAAAGGTCCGAAAAGTCGAGGCCGACGGCGGCGGCAGAACCAGATCCTTCCTTCCTCCCATCAGTAAAATATCGGCCCCCGCCCCCAAGGCGGAGGCCCCGGCGGCAAGGATCGAAGCGCCGGTTGCGATTGAACCCGAAGCCATCGTTGAACCCGTCCCGGAGCCGGTCGCAGAGGAGCCGATCGATGATCGAAAGGTTATCCACATCAAACCGCCGATCATCGTCAAGGATCTCGCGGCGCAGTTGGAGTTGAAGCCATTCCAGCTCATCAAGGACCTGATGGAGCTGAATATTTTCGCCGCCATTAACCAGGCCATCGAGCCCGACGTCGCCGCGAAAGTTTGCGAAAAGCATGGGGCCATATTCGAGCGTGACAAACGCAAGACCGGGGAGGGCGTCCATACGGCGAAGCCCGTCGTCGTCGAACCGCCAAAGAAGAAAATCACCGAGGAAAAACCGACCGAGCTCCAATCCCGGCCCCCGATCATCACGATGATGGGGCACGTGGACCACGGCAAAACCTCGCTCCTCGATGCGATCCGCAAGTCGCGTGTCGCCGCCGGCGAGGCCGGCGGTATCACGCAGCACATTGGCGCTTATAGCGTGAATCGCGGGGAGGGGAGTATCACGTTCCTTGATACACCGGGCCACGCCGCGTTCACCGCGATGCGCGCGCGCGGCGCGGGCGTCACCGACATCGTGGTGCTTGTCGTGGCCGCGGATGACGGCCTCATGCCGCAGACCATCGAGGCGATCAACCACGCCAAGGCGGCAAAGGTCACGATCATGGTCGCGATCAACAAGGTCGATCTCCCGGGCGCGAATGTGGACCGCGTCAAGGGCCAGCTCCAGGAACATGGCCTTACGCCGGAGGACTGGGGCGGCGAGACGATTTGCTGCGAAGTCTCCGCGACGAAGGGCATCGGCATCGACAATCTGCTCGAGAGCATGGCCCTCCAGGCCGAGGTGCTCGAACTCAAGGCGAACCCCGGCGACGACGCCCGTTGCACCGTGATCGAGGCGCAGGTCGAGGCGGGGCGCGGCCCGACGGCCACGGTCATCGTGAATACGGGCACGCTCAAAGTCGGCCAGGCGTTCATCTGCGGAAATTACGGCGGCAAGGTGAAGCAGCTCATCGACGACCTCGGCAAACCGGTGAAGGAAGCCGGCCCCGCAATGCCCGTGAATGTGCTCGGTTTCAGCGGCCTCCCGCACGCCGGCGATGAGCTGGTCGTCATGGAAAGCGAGCGCGACGCGCGCACGCTCAGTGAGGAGCGGCTCGCCGCCCAGCGGACCGACAAGCTGACTTCGCCCCAGCGTGCGCGGCTGGAGAATCTCTTCGAGACCCTCGCCGCCGAGCAAAAAAAATCCCTTCAAATCGTTCTCAAGGCCGACGTGCAGGGTTCGCTCGAGGCGCTTTCCACGGCGCTTGGCGAGATCAAGAGCAAGAAGATCACGCTCGAGATCCTTCACTCCGCCGTCGGTCCGATCACCGAATCGGACGTGCTCCTCGCGAGCGCGTCGAATGCCGTCATCATCGGCTTCAGCGTGAAAGTCGAGAGCAGCGCCTCCCAGATCGCCAAGCGCGAAGGCGTCCAGATCAAACTCTACAGCATCATCTACGAGCTGATCGACCAGATCAAGGAGGCCATGGCGGGCATGCTTGATCCGGAGCTGCGCGAAAGCATCGTCGGCCACGCCGAAGTGAAGCAGGTGTTCGATCTCACGAAGGGCAAGGTCGCCGGCTGCATGGTCAGCGACGGGCGCATTCCCCGCTCGGCCCGCGCCCGCGTCCTGCGCAAGCGCCAGCCGATCTACGACGGCGGCCTCGCGACGCTGCGCCGCTTCCAGGACGAGGTCAAGGAAGTGCGGGCCGGCCTCGAGTGCGGCATCCGCCTTGGCGATTTCACCGAATACGAGGTCGGCGACATCATCGAGGCCTACACGCTCGAGAAGGTCGCACAGACGCTCTGATGATGTTGTCCACGGCATTGCGCGGATCGGCTCCATCCGCGCAAACCCGTGAAATCCGGGGACGATTCTCTTAAGCAATGAAATACCGGTTGAAACGTGTCTGCGAGGTGCTCAAGCGCGAACTTGGACTTATCATCGTGCGCGAATTGCGCTTTTCTTCGCCGCTCGTGACGGTGAGCGATGTGGACATCACACCCGACCTCAAGCAGGCGCACGTGTTCGTGAGCGTGATCGGAAATGACGCGCAAGGCCGCGACGCCATCGAGCAGCTTCAAAAGAATCGCGCCATGCTCCAGCACGAGCTGTCGAGGCGCGTGACGCTCAAACACACGCCCCACCTCAATTTCAAGCTCGACGAATCCCTCGAGCGGGGCACGCGGGTGATCTCGCTCATGGATGAACTCGGCCTCATTCCCCGGACGCCGGGTGATGAACCCGGCGAACCCGACGATGAACGCCACGTTTAGCGAGATTCTCCGCGCGCTGGAACCGGCCCGCACCGTGCTCGTCGCGAGTCACCTGCGCCCGGATGGCGACGCCCTTGGCTCGACCATCGCCTTCGCGCTCTGGCTGAAAAGCATCGGCAAGGAAGTCGCCGCCTGGAACGAGGACGGCATGCTCGAAAAATTCCGCTATCTCCCCGAGGCCGATCTTGTGGCGGCGCCCAGCGGGTCGGGGCGGAAATTCGACGCCTTCATCGCGCTCGACACGTCGGTCAAGAACCGCCTGGGCACCGTGCTCGACGCGATCGAGGAGCCGGCGACATTCATCAATATCGATCACCACATCAGCAACGCCCGTTTCGGCGCGCTCAACTACATCGACAGCGCTTCGCCGGCCACCGGCCAGATCGTGTTCGAATTCCTGAAGGCGGCTGGCGCAAAGATCACGCCTGCGATCGCGGCAAATCTTTTCGCGGCCATCTCGACGGATACCGGCTCGTTCCAGTATCCGAACACCACCGCGCGCACGTTCCAGGTCGCGGCGGAGTTGATTGAAGCGGGCGTGAATGTCGGCGCTCTTTCGCAGGCGATGTATGATACCCAGCCGCGCCGCCGGCTCGAGTTGCTCCGCCATGCGTTGAACGAGGTGAAATTTTTTTTCGAGGGAAAAGTCGCGAGCTTCTCGCTCACCCAGGCCGATGTCGCGCGACTCGGCGTGCTCCCCGAGGACAACGAGGGCATCATCGATCACCTGCGGTCGGTCGATGGCGTGATCGCGGCCGTGTTCTTCGAGGAGCTTGAAGGCGGCAAGGTGCGCGTGAGTTCGCGGTCGAAAGATCCGCGCGTCGATGTCTGCAAGGTCTGCGGGTTGTTTGGCGGCGGCGGCCACGCCCTCGCCGCCGGCGCGCGCATGAGCGGCGGGATCGCCGAGGTGGCGGAAAAATTTTTGAAGGCGTTGGGTGATGAAGTCGGACGAATCGCTTGACGGAGTTCTTTGCGTGGACAAGGCGCCCGGGATGACGTCGCACGACGTCGTCGGCATCGTGCGCCGCGCGCTTGATACGAAGAAGGTCGGTCATTGCGGCACGCTCGATCCGCTCGCGACGGGCCTCCTGCTCATCACCATCGGGCGTGGGACGAAGATTCAGGATCTCCTCATGAGCGAGGACAAGGAATACGCCGGCACGATGAAGCTCGGCGAGGCGACCGACAGCCAGGATTCCGATGGCGAGGTGACCGAGGCGAGGTCGGTGCCGGAACTGGGCGCTACGCAGATCGACGCAGCATTCGCGAAATACCACGGCGATTTCTACCAGACGCCGCCAATGGTCAGCGCGATCAAGAAGGACGGCGTGCCGCTCTACAAACTCGCGCGCCAGGGGAAAACGGTCGAGCGGGAGCCCCGCTTCGTTCACGTTTATGCGCACCAGATTCTCGCGCTTCGGCTGCCGGAAATCGACTTTCGCGTCGTGTGTAGCAAAGGTTTTTACGTGCGGACGTATGCGCACGATATCGGCCAGGAGCTGGGCTGCGGCGCGCATCTCTGCGCACTGCGCCGCACGAAATCGGGCCGCTTCACCGTCGATGGCGCGATCACCATCGAGGAGCTTAAAACGCTGCCGCGCGAGCAGGTCGAGGCCCGGGTGCTGTCCCTGCCCGACGTGTCGCGGTTGCGCGGGGCGTAGAGCCGGCGAATGGAAATCCTGCGATCCATTCCCGATCTCGAGCGGATTCGCGGGCCGGTCGCCCTTTCGATCGGCGTGTTCGACGGAGTTCATCTCGGACATCTGGCCGTGCTTCGCCGCGCGCTCGACGACGCCGCCGGAATGGGCGGCACCGCAGTGGCGCTCACATTCGATCCGCATCCCGCGCGGATTTTGCGGCCGGATCGCGCGCCGAGATTGCTGACGTCCACGGCGCACAAGGCGGGGTTGATCGAGGCGGCGGCCATGCCGTATCTGCTCATCGTCCGCTTCGATGCGGAGTTCGCCGCGCAAGCGCCCGAGGTTTTTGTCCGCCGGCTCGCCGCGGCCTGCCATCCGCTGCGCGAGATTTGCGTGGGTGAGAATTGGGCCTTCGGGGCGAACCGCTCGGGCAACGTCGCGCTCCTGCGCGCGCTGGGGGCGGCGGACGGGTTTCAAGTCGCGGAAGTTGCTTCGGTGCAGGTGGACGGCGCGGCGGTGAGCAGCACGCGCATTCGCGAGGCAATCGAGCGGGGCGACCTGGATGCGGCTCGCCGGCTGCTTGGGCGGGACTACACGATCCTCGGCACGGTCGAGCCGGGCCGGCGGCTCGGGCGGTCCATCGGATTTCCCACGGCGAACCTGCGCGCGCACAACGAGCAATTTCCGCCCGACGGCGTGTATGCCGTGCGCGTGACGCTGGATGGCCGCACGTGGAACGGCGTGGCGAACGTCGGCTACCGGCCCACGGTCGCGAGCGACGAGCCGGAGCGGAAGCTCGAGGTGCATTTGTTCGATTTCTCGGGTGATCTTTACGACCGCGATCTGGACGTAAATTTCATCCGCTTCCTGCGCGGCGAGCGAAAGTTCGACGGCCTGGATGCGCTCAAGGCGCAGATCGCGAGCGATGCCGCAGAGGCGCGGAGAATCCTCGGGTAGGGCGAGTCGTCCCGACGAGCCCCGCACGGCGGGCGACGCTCATTGCCACAGCGGCTCACCGGGACGGTTCGCCCTTGACGCAAGCAGCTCTACAAATGAACCCACGAGCCAACCAAAGCAGTGGTTGTGCCAAGCTATTAGGAGGATGAAGTGAAGCAAGCTTCTCGGTTATGAACACCCTGGGAGGGGAATTGTCCCGATGGTTCGTCGCGTCCCTGCGCCATATTCACACGATGGGGGACGAACGGAACCAGGAAACCGGATCACATGAAAAGGCAAAGTTCGCCTACGTCTGACTCAACATACCAACGCCATGCCCGCCACGGAGCGCTGTCCCGGTTAACCTGCCGTAGCGCCTGGGCGCGTGTGCGATGGGGATGGGGAGAAGAATTCGGTAAGGTAATGCGACTTGCTGCACGATGTCGGGAACAGGGATAAAAACGAGAAGCAGGCAAGTCAACGCTCCAAATCGACCTTGCGGCCCACGCCGGCGTGCTCGCTAACGCTGCGCGCGCCCGCGTGGTTCCACCCCAACATTAGCCGGTCCGCGTTCCGGTGCGGTGGCTCCTCACGCCGAGCGGAGCGCCGCAGCCAATCGCGCCGGCGGAGCCGTCACGCTGGCAGCTTGGCGCGGAGCGGTTACTTTGAACTGGTGCGCCGACCGCGACTTGCGGCGGGCTGCGCCGCCCGGAGCTTTGCCGTCTCGACCTGCCCGACTTCAACGCCGACCGGCGAACCCTTCACATCCGACGCGGCACGGGCAAAAAAGACCGCGTCGTTCCCGTGGGCGAACGCGCCGCGTGGTGGATGGAAAAATACCTCGCCGAAGTGCGTCCGCGCCTGTGCCTGGACACCCGCGTTGCCGCCGTGTTCCTCACCGGCTGCGGCGGGCCGTTCAACCCTGACGTCCTCTCGCGCCTGGTGTCCGCGTTCATGGAAAAAGCCGGGTTGAGCGGCAAGGGAAGCTGCCACATGCTGCGCCACACCTGCGCCACGCACATGCTCGAAGGCGGCGCGGACATCCGTTTCATCCAGCAGCTTTTGGGTCACGAAAAGCTCGAAACCACCGCGATTTACACCGAGGTCAACATCCGCCAGTTGCAGGACGTTCACGCCGCTGCCATCCCTCCGGGCGGCTTGCCTCCGGCCACGAAATCCAGTAAGCTCCCTTTATGAGCATGACCGAAATCCTCGAAGAACTGCCCCGCTTGGCCCGCGTTGAGCGCGAAAAGGTCTGGCAGCGCCTGGAGGAAATCGAATTGGAGGAAATCGAGGAAACCCCGGAAGTGCTCGCGGCCATTGATGCAGGCCGGCGATCCATACGCGAGGGCAAAGCAACCACCATTGAAGAAGCCCGCAAGCTCATCGCGCAATGGACTACAAAGTCATCCTGAGCGACCTGTTCCTCTGTGATCTTCAGGAAATCGTTGACTACCTGAAAGAGCACGCTGGCCCGGAAATCGCCTCTCGCATCGGAAACGAGTTGCTTGACCGCGCCCTCGAGGCCGGTCAAAGGCCCTTCCTCGGCCAGTCCGTCAAGCGGCGCCCCGGCGCGCGCAAAGTGCTGCGGTATCCTTACCTGATTTATTACGACGTGAACGAGACCCGCAAAACGGTCGAAGTCCTGCGCATCTGGCACGGTGCCCGCGATCCGAAAACCCTCCGTCTCGACGGCTGAAATCAGCCTTCCGTTGCCGCGAAAATGAACCCGCGAGCCAACCCTAGTGTGATGTCCCATAAATAGGGTTATATGTTTCCTCCAGCATGGCTTCCCAGGCACGGTCGATTTTTTCCAGTGTGCGCAACGGGTCTGCCGTCCAGCGATAGGGCTTTGGGTTGAGATTATGATGGT
>JAQTOP010000121.1 GCA_028713285.1 Terrimicrobiaceae bacterium | reverse complement strand
GATTTGACCGGTCATGCGGACTCCCTGCTGCTCGACGGCGACGGCACGCTTCTGCGCGTGAGCAGCGATCCACTTGCGAAGTTCACGCGAACGAACGTCACGACTTCCCACGCGCCGAAAATGAAGATCGGCGCCGGGGCGCGCATCACCGGCGGCAGCCTCACGCTTGACTCGACCTACGCGACCGACCTCTCGCCGAGGGCGTATTTGCGGGGTAGGGCGGTGAACTTGAGCAGCGGCCAGATCAGCCTGCGGCTCGACCATCCGGGCGACCTCCTGCCCACCGACGGCCTCGTGCTCGCCGGCCGCGCGCTCCGCAGCCTGCGCAACGCGGACTCGCTTTCGCTGCTGAGTTACTCCTCGATCGACATCTACGGCACCGGCCGGCTGGGCTCCCGCGGCCTGGACAATCTGGAGCTGCATGCCGGCGAGATTCGCGGTTTCCATACCGGCGACGGCACGGCCGCTTTCATGGCCGATCACGTCCTCCTTGACAACAGCGCCGGCGCGACCGCTCCCGGCCCGGCCGCCGCGTCGTCGGGCACGCTGGCAATCCGCGCGAACACCCTCGAGCTGGGCGACCGCCGGCTCCGGATCGACCAATTTGCGAAGGTGAATCTCAACGCTTCCGGCGGCATCCTGCTCGGCGGCAAGGGCCGCCTGCTGGTCGATGGCGCACTGGACGTGCGCACTCCGGCATTTTTCGCGATTGGCGGCGCGACGGAGACGATCCGCGCGACCGGGGAGTTGCAGATCCTCGACAGCCGCACCCCGGCAAGTCCGGACCTCGCCAGCGGGCTCGGCGCGAGCCTCACGCTGGAAGGCTCCGATGTCACTGCGAATGCCGACATTCTCCTCCCCAGCGGCCTGCTTGCGCTGCACGCGACGACCGGCGACGTGAATGTGAACGGCCGGCTCGATGTCGGCGGCACCGCGCAGCGCTTCAACGACCTCGTCCACTACACGAGCGGCGGCGCGATCTCGCTGCTCTCCGACGCGGGCAGCGTGAATGTCGGCAGGCGCGCAGCGCTCAACGTCTCCGCCCAGAAAGGCGGTGGTGACGCGGGCAGCATCGACATCAGCGCGGCCCGGGGAGCCGCCACACTCGCGGGCGCGCTTTCCGGCAAGGGCGGCGCGAAGGGCCGGAACGGCAGCTTCTCGCTGGATGCCGCTGCTTCGCCGGATTTCGCCAGGCTCGCCGCCGCGCTCAACGACGCGTCGTTCGACGAATCGCGGAACTTCCGCGTGCGCCAGGGCGACGTGCGTGTCGCCGGTGTCTCGATCGTTCGGAATTTTCGCCTCTCGGCCGACCGCGGTTCGATTCTCGTGACCGGCGGCATCGACGCCTCGGGCGACACCGGCGGCACGATTTCGCTGACCGCCTCGGGCAGTGTCGTGCTCGCCGACGGGGCGTCGCTCGACGCCTCGGGACGGGATTTCAGCGAGGCCGGCAAGGGCGGCGCGGTGACGATCGAGGCCGGCTCGCAGGTAAACGGTGTGATCGATTCCACCGCTCTGCTCGACATCCGAAGCGGCTCGTCGATTGACCTGTCCGTCGCCTCCGCGAAGCCGGACAGCGCGGATTTTGGAAAATTCACGGGCACCCTGCATCTGCGGGCGCCGCAAACCGTCGCGGGGACGGACGTGCGGGTGGCCGCGCTTGGCGGCGTCATCAAGAGCGCGTCGAGCATCCTCGTCGAGGGTTACAAACTCTTCGACCTCACGGCGACGAACGGAAACCTGAGCGGCTCCACGCTCACGGCGCTCAGGAACAACGTCATGGCCAACGGCAATCTCTTCGTCGGCGCAGCGGGAACGACCACGGCCGCCTACACCGCGATGCTCGCCCGCCTGCTCGCCGCCAATCCCGCGTTGGAATCCGTCCTGAGCATCCGGCCCGGCGCGGAAATCATCCACCGCACGGGCAGCATCACCCTCGGCACGGCCACCACGACGAACGCGAACGACGACTGGAATTTCTCGACCTTCCGCTTCGGGCCGAAGCGCGCGCCGGGCGTGCTGACCCTGCGCGCGGCGGGCAATCTCGTATTCAATAACGCGCTGCACGACGGCTTCGTCATCCGCACGCCCACGCCGTCCAGCCCCCTGACGACCGCGGAGATCTATCAAGCGCCGCTCATGGACGCGAATCCGCTCCTGCCGCTCAACGCGCAGTCGTGGTCCTACCGGCTCGTGGCAGGCGCCGATTTCTCCGCGACCGACTTCCGCAAGGTCCGTCCGCTCGCGAGCCTCGGCACGGATTTGGGTTCGCTGATGCTTGGCCGCAACATTCCGCGAATCACCATTGGCGGCGCGGGAATCCAGACCCGCAACCTTATCGCGAACCGCTACCAGGTTATCCGCACCGGCAGCGGCGACATCGACATTTACGCCGGGCGGGATGTGCGGTTGTTGAACCTGTTCGCCTCCATTTATTCCGCGGGCACGAAGGTCAACGATCCGAGTCTCGGGGGCAGGTTCGACCTGCCGGTAACCTTCCCGGAGGACCAGGGGAACGAAACCTCCGGACTTGGATCGGCCCAGCAAAATCCAGGCTATGTCGCGCAATACACTCTCGGGGGGGGCGACGTGACGATTCACGCACAGCACGACATCACCCATTTGACGCGGCTGACTTCCAATGGCCCGATGGTCGAAGACTCGCAAAAGGAATTGCCGAACAACTGGCTCTACCGCCGCGGATTCGTCGATCCGACGACCGGCAGATTTGGCGCCACGCCGCAGAGACTCCCGCTGTCGGGAGGTGTCGATCTCGTCGGCGGCGACGTGACTTCGACCAGCTGGTGGGTGGATTTCAGCAACTTCTTCGAAGGCGTCGGCGCGCTGGGCGGCGGCAACGTGAGCCTCACCGCCGGCAACGACGTGAGCAATGTCGATGCGGTCATCCCGACGAACGCGCGCCTGCCAAAAACGGCGACCAGCGCCGATCAGCTCGTCGAGCTTGGCGGCGGCGACTTGCTTGTCCGCGCAGGCCACGACATCAACGCCGGCGTCTATTATGTCGAACGCGGTCGCGGTTCGCTGGCTGCGGGAAACGACATCCGCACGAATGCCACGCGGGCGCCATCCGCCGCGGCTTTCCGCAACCTGCAGGCGAGTGAGGTTCCAGGACCGGAGGCATGGCTCCCCACGACGCTTTTCCTGGGCAAAGGGGGATTCAATGTCTCTGCGCGGGGAGACGTTTTGCTCGGCCCGACGGCGAATGTCTTTCTGCTGCCCGAAGGCGTGAATAACAGCATCTGGTATAAGACATACTTTTCAACGTATGCACCCACGAGCGAGGTGGATGTCTCCTCGCTGGGCGGCTCGGTCACGATCCGCGCCCGGGCCGCCTTGCCGGGGCAAGGCGGAAACACGACGCCGATGCTTCAGGCCTGGCTGCAAACGCAGCAACTCTTGGTCACCACATCGGGTGTGACCTCCGCATCCTTTTTCCTGCCATGGCTCCGGCTGAACGAGCAAAACGTCAACGCCTTCCCCACCGCCGTGTCGCTTCTGCCACCGACGCTGCGAGCGACTGCGTTTTCCGGGGACTTGAATCTCGTGGGAGCCTTCAATCTCTCGCCCGCAGCGCGCGGCACTGCGGAGTTCGCCGCCGCAGGCGCGATCAATGGCCTGCAGCCAGCGGGCGAAATCCAGGCCGGCCCGGCGGCTCCCCGTCTCGTCGCCTGGAGCACCAGCCGCATCAATCTCTCGGATGCCGCGCCGTCGGCCATCCCCGGAGTCCTCAACCCGTTCGCCTACCGTGCATTCATCGGGCCGGCTGCGGACAGGGCCGGCACGGCGCGCCAGACGCAGGCAGGCTACCTGCTCTTCCTCGACCGGCTCTTCGCGGAAACCGGCGCGCTTGATTCCGTGCTGCAGACCAAGCAGGAACTGCACGGCGCCAGCCTGCTGCACGCCGGCGATCCGCAGCCGCTGCGGCTCTACGCGCTCGCGGGGGATATTTCCGGGCTGACGCTGTTTTCGCCGAAGGCGGCCCACATCGTCGCCGGACAGGACATCACCGACAACACCTTCTACATTCAGAACCTGGATCCGAACGATATCAGCGTCGTCGCTGCGGGACGCAACCTCATCGCCTACAACGCCGGCTCGCCGCTGCGCACGCTCTCCACGGCCCCGGGGAACCAGCAGCCGGGAACGACCGTCGTTCCCCAGGGGCCGCTGGCGGGGGACATTCAGGTTGCCGGACCCGGCACCGTCGCCGTGCTCGCGGGCCGCAATCTCGACCTGGGGACGGGCCCGAACAACCCGGACGGCACGGGCACCGGCATCACGACCGTCGGCAATGCGCGCAATACCAATCTGCCCTTCGGCGGCGCGAACATTGTCGCCGCAGCGGGCATCGGACCCGCCACCAGCCTCGCGGGCAGCGCCCTGGATTTTGCGGGTTTTATCGACGGATTCCTCAGCGGCGGAAAGGGCGCGAAAATCCTCGCCGAGATCGATCCGACGCTCACCCCCTCCGCATTCGCCAGTCTCTCCGAGGAGCAGCGCGATCGCATCGCCGTCGAGGCGTTTTACCTGCTTCTTCGCGATGCCGGTCGCGCGCAAACCGCCGGCACGGGCAGCATTGACACAGGCTTCGCCGCCATCGAGGCGTTGTTTCCCGGGGCGAAGACGCCGGGCGGCGCTCCAGCCCGAGGCGATATCGCCGCGCGATCCCGCGACATCCGCACGAAGAATGGCGGCTCGATCAGCCTGCTCGTCCCGAATGGCGAACTAACCCTCGCGACGAGCACGATCGGCAATCCGCTCGTGCCCCCGGGCGTGATCACCGAGACGGGCGGAAACGTTTCCATCTTCGCGCACAAGGACGTCGATATCGGCATTGGCCGCATCTTCACCCTGCGCGGCGGAAACATCATCATCTGGTCCTCCACAGGCGATATCGCGGCGGGTGCGGCGGCGAAGACCGTGAAGTCCGCGCCGCCCACGCGCGTGCTCATCGATCCGCAAAGCGCGGACGTGCAGACCGACCTGGCCGGCCTTTCGACCGGCGGCGGCATCGGCGTGCTGGCAACGGTGGCGGGCGTTCCGCCCGGCGACGTGGACCTCATCGCGCCGGTCGGCGTGGTCGATGCCGGCGACGCCGGGATCCGCGTTTCCGGCAACCTCAACATCGCCGCCACAAAGGTGCTGAACGCCAGCAACATCACGGTCGCGGGCAAGAGCACCGGCGTGCCGACCGCGCCAGTGGTTGCCGCACCAAACATCGCCGGCCTCACCTCCGCATCGAACACCGCCGGCGCGGCCAACCAGGCGGCCGAGAACGTCGCCCGGCAGGCCCGCCAGCAGCCGTCGCCGGACGAGACCCCATCCGACATCACCGTCGAGGTGCTTGGTTACGGCGGCGACGATCAGGCTTCACTATGACTTCCGAGGGTTCATCCACAGATTTCGCAGATTTCCGTAATTTGGATACTCAGTCCACAGGCATAATCTGTGTAAATCTGCGAAATCTGTGGACCCAAAACCTTAAACCCAAATCCATGAAATCCTACGTTCACTCCCTCCTTCTCGCGGCGGCCCTCGCGTTGTCCGCGGCGCCAGCGCACGCCCTCGATATCGCTCGCACCCAGGACGATGCGGACAAAGGCGACCCGGAGGCGCAGTTCCTTCTCGGACGTGCGTATTTGAACGGCGACGGCGTGAAAAGGGACGACGCGAAGGCGGCCGAGTGGTTTCGCAAATCTGCGGAGCAGGGGAACTACAAGGCCCAGAACAACCTCGGTTTCCAGTATCTCGAAGGACGCGGCGTAAAGCAGGATGACAAGGAGGCCGTGACGTGGCTGCGCAAGGCGGCCGGGCAGGGCACAGCCCGTTCGCAAAACGCCCTTGCCGGCCTCATTGTGAGCGGACGCGGGACGAAGAAGAATTTTGCCGAGGCGGTCGAGTGGTATGGCAAGGCGGCCGCGCAGGGGTTGCATCAAGCCGAAGTGGGCCTCGCGGAGCTTTATTACTTCGGCCTGGAGGACGTGAAGCCGAACTTCGCCGAGGCCGCGAAATGGTATCGCAAACCCGCCGGGCGCGGCGATGCCTCGGCCCAGAACGCGCTGGGCGTGATCACCGAGCGGGGGCTCGATGGAACGAAGCCCGATCCCGCTGTCGCCGCGGATTGGTTCCGCAAAGCGGCGAAACAAGGCAACGCCAAGGCCCGGGCCAACCTGGGCCGGCTGTATTTCGAGGGCCGGGGCGTGAAGAAGGACGACGTCAAATCCTACGCATGGCTCAAGCTCAGCGCGGACCAGGGCGAGACGATTGCCGCAAATCTGCTGATCGGTGTGAAGAAGGCCCTGCCGCCGGAGAAACTCGCCGAAGCCCAGGTGCTCGCGCAGTTCTATCAGCAAGGCGTCTATCCGGCCGGCGAGTGAAGCCCGCATCCTGGCGCTGTCGCCCGCCGCCTCCCGCGGCGCAGGCCGCCTTGCTCGCGCTCGCGGCCATCGTCGTCTATCTGCCCGCGTTGCGCGCCGGCTTCGTGTGGGACGACCGGTTGCTCGTCACCGGGAATGAACTCGTTCACGCCGCGGACGGCTGGCTGCGCATGTGGCTGGGCGCGGAAAATCCCGACTACTATCCCATCACCTACACGTCGTTCTGGCTGGAGTGGCGGCTGTGGGGCGGGAATCCCGCCGGTTTTCACGCGCTGAATATCGCGCTGCATGCCCTCAACGCCGTTCTCCTCTGGCGGGTGCTTCTCCGCCTGCGCCTGCCCGGCGCCTGGTTCATCGCGCTTCTCTTCGCGGTGCATCCGATCCATGCAGCGTCCGTGGGATGGATCTCCGAACAAAAAAACACGCTCTCTCTCGCCTTCGCCCTCGGGGCCGCGCTCTTCTTTTTTCGCCACGAGGCTAGCCGCCGCCGCTGGGAATACGGGGCGGCGCTCGGCTGCTTCGTCCTCGCCCTGCTCAGCAAGACCTCCGTGGTGATGCTCCCGCCCGCGCTGCTGCTCTGCGCCTGGTGGCAGCGAGGGCGGGTCACCTGGCTGGACGTGCGGCGGGCGGCGCCGTTCTTCGCCCTGTCGCTCGCAGCGGGCCTCGTCACGATCTGGTTTCAAAGTCACAACGTCATCCGCGGCGAGGGGATCGTCCTCGGCGACCCGCTCACGCGCATCGTGCGCGCCGGCTGGGCCGCCAGTTTTTACATTGGCCGGATTCTTTTCCCGTGGCGGCTCAGCATGCTTTATCCGAACTGGCAGGTCGATCCGCGCTCGGCGACATGGCTTCTGCCGGCGCTATTGCTGGCGGCTGTGCTGATCGTGGCCGGAATCTTTCACCGGACCTGGGGTCGGCCGATCCTGTTCGGCCTCGGCTTCTTTTTGATCTCGCTCCTGCCCGTCCTGGGATTCGTCCCGATGTATTACTTCCGCCTCTCGCCGGTGGCCGACCACTGGCTCTACCTGCCCGCGATCGGCATTCTTGCCCTTTCGGTTGGAGCGGCGGTCATGCTTCTGCGGCGGCTTCACTGTGAGCGCGCAGGCGTCTGGCTGGCGGCGTTGCTGGCGGTCGTTCTGGGCGCGATCACGTGGCAGCGCGCCGCCGTTCTGGAAAATAGCCGCACGGTCTGGTCGGACGTGTTGCGCAAAGATCCCGGGTCCGGAGCGGCCGCGAGCAATCTCGCGCTTGTCGAAATGGCGGACAACCGTCCCGCCAAAGCACTGGAGTATGCCCGGCTGGCGGCCCGACTCGATCCGGGCGATGTCGAGTCCTGGCTCAATCTCGGCGGCATTCTCGATGCGAACGGGCTCAACGTCGGGGCCGTCGAGGCCTATCGGCGCGCGGTGGGGATGAAGCCGGACTTCGCCCAGGGCCGCAGCGAACTGGCGCTCGCGCTCGATCACGGCGGCCAGCTCGACGAGGCGGCGCGTGAATACCGCGAAGCCGTCCGATTGCAGCCGCGGGACGGGCCGTTGCGGCTGAAGCTTGGCCTGCTGCTTTTCCGGCTGGAGCGGTGGACGGATGCCGTCGAACAGTTCGCCGTGGCGGTCAGACTCCTGCCGGATGTCGCCGATGCGCACAACGACCTCGGCGCAGCCCTGCATTCCCTGGGCCGGCTCGACGAAGCGGCCGCGCAATACCGCGACGCTTTGCGCCTGAATCCCGCTCACCCGGACGCTCGCCGGAACCTCGACGCAATCCAGCGTCGCTGAGGGTCATCCACGGATTGCGCAGATTT
>JAQTOP010000120.1 GCA_028713285.1 Terrimicrobiaceae bacterium | reverse complement strand
CCTCCCAGCCGTGCTCGCGCAGGCGCGCGCCGAGTTCGCTGTGGCAGGGCTCGCGTCCGCGGTCGCCGCCCTCGGTGCCGTGGTCGAAGTAAAGCCGCAATCCATCTGGAAGCGCGGATCGGCCGGCAAGAAGCCGCAACGCGGCGCAATGGTCCGGCGGGCTTTGCGACACGTCCTCGAATTCCGTCGAGAGGCCGAGCATTTTCCCAAAGACCTCCGGATGATTCAGTGCGGCGTAAAAGGCGTTCAGCGCCCCGAGCGACGTACCGCCGATGAGCCGCGCTTCCGGGTTGGCAAGCGTGCGGTAGCGCAGATCGATGGCCTCGACCAATTCCGTGGCGACGAACTGCGCATACGCCGCGCCGCGCAGTTCGAGGGATAGTTCGATGTCGCGCTCGCTGCGCAGCCCCTCCGCAAATCCCTCGGGGTGGCACACGGCCACGACGAGTGACTCCGGCATCACGCCTTCCGCCGCGAGCAGGCGCGCCCATTCATCCGCCGCGAGATCGACTCCGGAGATCGGGCTGGTTTCGGGATCGAACACATTCGCCCCGTCGTTCATGTAAATCACCGGGAACCGCCGCTCGGGCTCCGTCGCATACCCGGGCGGCAGCCAGATGAGCAGTTCCCGCCACGCCGCCAGCTCGCGCGAATACACCCGGTCGCGCGTCAACCGCCCCGCGTAGCGATCCTTCCAATCGGCCACCGTCCGATGCACCGTGGCATCGAGCCACACGTCGTGGCGCGCGTTCGGCGGCACGCTGCCCCACGCATCCACGGCCTCCGCCTCCCAGCTCCCGCGCAGCAGCTTGTATTCGAGCGTCGTTCCGGTGTCCGCCTCGATCACGCCGACATGGCGATCTCCCTCCCACCGCAGCGTCAGCGCTCGCGCCGCCTCCCATTCGCCCAGCGAGGGCACGTTGCCGCAAATGCTCACCGGCTCCTCGGGTCGGGCAATCGGAGGGAGGATTTCGAAACGTATCCGGCTCACGGAACCCACATTCTACGCGTCAGTCCTGCGCAGCGCCAGTTGACACTCGCCATCCCGCCCCGCCGTTCGCACACTCCCGCGCGACGCGCATGCCGGAACATTTCGACCTGATCCTCACCTTCACGGGCGGCCTCGCGGCGGCGCTGTTCTTCGGCTACCTCACGACCCGGATTCACCTCTCGCCCATCGTCGGCTACCTCATCGCCGGCATCGCGGTGAGCCATCACACGCCGGGCTTCGAGGCCGACGAAGGCCTTGCAAGCCAGATGGCCGAGATCGGCGTGATCCTCCTGATGTTCGGCGTGGGGCTGCAATTCCATTTGAAGGAATTGCTCGCCGTGCGGCGGGTCGCCATCCCCGGCGCGCTCGTGCAAATCGCCGCCGCCACGGCGCTCGGTGCGGTCGTTACCCACCTTTTTGGCTGGAGTTGGAATGCCGGGCTTTTCTTCGGCCTCGCCATCTCGGTCGCAAGCACCGTCGTGCTCACCCGCGTCCTTGCCGATCACGGCGCGCTCCACACGCGCACCGGCCACATCGCCATTGGCTGGCTCGTGGTCGAGGACCTCTTCACCGTCGTCGCGCTCGTCGTCCTGCCAATGCTCGTCGGATCGTCCAGCGGCGGCCTCGCCGGCGCCCTCGGCGTTGCATTGCTCAAACTTGCCGCGCTCGTCGCGCTCACGTTTGTCCTCGGCGGTTACGCAATTCCCCGCCTGCTCGCCTACGTCGCCCGCACCGGCTCGCGCGAGCTTTTCACGCTCACGATCCTGGTGCTCGCGCTGGGAATCGCGGTCGGAGCGGCGAAGCTCTTCGGCGCGTCGATGGCGCTCGGCGCATTCCTCGCGGGCATGGTCGTCGGCCAGTCGGAATTCAGCAACCGCGCCGCGACCGAGGCGCTGCCATTCCGCGACGCGTTCGCCGTGCTCTTCTTCGTGTCGGTAGGCATGCTTTTCGACCCGAACCGGCTCGCGCAGGACTGGCCTCTCATCGCCCTCACGACGTGCATCATCGTCGCCGGCAAACCCCTCGCCGCGCTCCTCGTCGTGCGCGTCCTCCGCTACCCTTTCGCCGTCTCGCTGGGCGTCGCCGTCGCCCTCGCGCAAATCGGCGAATTCTCGTTCATCCTCGCCACCCTCGGCAGCACGATGGGCGTGCTGCCCGCAGGCGCGCTCAATGTCCTCGTCGCCTCCTCGATTCTCTCGATCACCTTGAACCCCCTGCTCTACCGGGCCACGCCGGCCGTCATCCGCTGGGTGGGCAGCCACCCCGCGCTCTCCCGCTGGCTGGACCCCGCCGAATCGCTTCCCGCCGAACCCCACCACGCGACCGGCGAGGACGAGCATCATGCCATCGTTGTCGGCTACGGCCCCGTCGGGCGCACCGTGAAACGCATTCTCGCCAGCAATGGAATCCGCCCCATCATCGTGGAAATGAACGTCGATACCGTCCGCTCCCTCCGCGCCAGCGGCGTCTCCGCCGTCTATGGCGAGGCCGCCCGCCGCGAGACCCTCGAGGCCGCCTCCGTCGCCACCGCCGAAGCGCTCATTTTCACCGCGTCGAGCGTCGCGCACGTCGGCGAGGCCATCCGCATCGCCCGGCAGATCAACCCAGACATCAACGTCCTCGCCCGTGCCAATTACCTCAACGAAGCCCCCGCCCTCGACCGCGCCGGCGCCACCCGCATTGTCACCGCCGAGGGCGAGGTCGCGCTCACCATGACGGAATTCCTCCTCCGCTCCCTCGGCGCCACGTTCGAACAGGTGGACCGCGAGCGTGAACGCGTCCGCCGCGAACTCTTCGGCGACTAGCGGCGATTCAAAAATCCCGCCTTGAATTCCAAATCAACGCATCAATATATTGTGATTCGTTAATTTGATCATGATCGACCCGGTCTCCAAACACCTTCACGACCTTCTCGCCGAGCGGCTTCTCATTCTGGACGGCGCGATGGGCACCATGGTGCAGCGCTGCAAGCTCGAGGAGGCGGACTATCGCGGCGAGCGCTTTGCGGACTGGCCCGGCGATTTGAAAGGCAACAACGATCTGCTCTGCCTCACGAAGCCCGATGTCATCCGCGAGATTCACAGCCAATACATCGACGCCGGCGCGGACATCATCGAAACGAACACCTTCAGCTCCACGACCATCGCGATGGCGGACTACGGCCTGCAGGCGGTCGTTCCGGATTTGAACCGTGCCGCCGCGAGCCTCGCCCGCGAAGCCGCCGGCGCCTGCACCGACCGCCGCATCTTTGTCGCCGGCGCCATCGGCCCGCTCAACCGCACCCTTACCCTCTCGCGCGACGTGAACGACCCCGGCGCGCGCGACGTGACCTTCGAGCAGGTCGCCGCCGCCTATCGCGAACAGATCGAGCACCTCGTCGCCGGCGGCGTGGACATCCTCCTCGTCGAGACGATCTTCGACACCCTCAACGCCAAGGCTGCACTTTACGCGATCAGCGAATTTTTTGCCGAAACGGGCAGGCGCCTGCCCGTCATGGTCAGCGGCACGATCACCGATCTCAGCGGACGCACACTCACCGGCCAGACGGTCGAGGCGTTCCTGAATTCCGTCTCCCACTTTCCGCTGCTCTCCGTCGGCCTGAACTGCGCCCTCGGCCCGAAGGAAATGCGGCCCTATATCGAGGAACTCGCCGCCATCGCGCCGTTCTACGTGAGCACCTATCCGAATGCCGGCCTGCCCGACCCGCTCTCGCCCACGGGCTTCCCGGAGACGCCGGAATCACTCGCCCCGCAGCTCCGCGACTGGGCCGAGCAGGGCTGGTTGAACATCATCGGAGGCTGCTGCGGCACCACGCCCGCCCACATCGCCGCCATCGCGGAGGCGGTGCGCGGCCTGAAACCGCGCCCGATTCCGCAGCGGGAGCAGACTCTTCGCCTCAGTGGGCTCGAGCCCTTCACCGCACGCCCGGAGATTCCGTTCATCAATGTCGGCGAGCGCACGAATGTCACCGGCTCCCCGCGCTTCTCGAAGCTCATCCTCGCCGGCGATTACGACGCGGCCCTCGCCGTCGCCCGCCAGCAGGTCGAGGCAGGCGCCCAGATCATCGACATCAACATGGACGAGGGCATGCTGGACGGCGTCGCGGCGATGACGAAGTTTTGCAACCTCATCGCCAGCGAACCCGACATCTCGCGCGTGCCGATCATGGTGGATTCGTCGAAGTGGGAGGTCATCAAGGCCGGCCTCCGATGCATCCAGGGCAAGTGCATCGTGAACTCCATTTCGCTCAAAGTCGGCGAGGAGGAGTTCAAGCGCCACGCCACCCTCGTCCGCCGCTACGGCGCGGCCGCAGTCGTCATGGCCTTCGACGAACAGGGCCAGGCGGACAGCTATCCGCGGCGGATCGGGATTTGCGAGCGGGCCTACCGCCTGCTCGTGGAGGAAGTCGGTTTCCCGCCCGAGGACATCATCTTCGATCCGAATGTCCTCACCGTTGCCACCGGCATCGAGGAGCACGCGAACTACGCGAAGGACTTCATCGAGGCGACCCGCTGGATCAAAGCGAACCTCCCCTTCGCCCGCGTGAGCGGCGGCATCAGCAACGTCTCGTTCTCCTTCCGCGGCAACAATGCCGTGCGCGAGGCCATGCACTCCGCGTTCCTCTATCACGCGATCCAGGCCGGCCTCGACATGGGCATCGTGAACGCCGGACAGCTCGCCGTTTACGAGGAAATCCCGCCCGACCTCCGCGAGCTCATCGAGGATGTTCTCCTCAACCGCCGCGACGACGCCACCGAGCGCCTCGTCGCTTTCGCTGACGAGATCAAGAACAAGGCCAGCGGCGCCAGGGCCGCCACCGCCGATCTCACCTGGCGCGAAGGCACGGTCGAGGAGCGCCTCAAACACGCCCTGATCAAGGGCATCGTCGATTTCGTCGATGCGGATACCGAGGAGGCCCTCGCGAAATACGGCCAGCCGCTCCTCGTTATCGAAGGCCCGCTCATGGATGGCATGAAGGTCGTCGGCGACCTCTTTGGCGCGGGAAAAATGTTCCTTCCGCAGGTCGTAAAAAGCGCCCGCGTGATGAAGAAATCCGTCGCCTGGCTCACGCCGCTCATGGAGCAGGAGCGGGCCGCGAATCCCAACGCCCGCACGCAGGGCCGCATCCTCATGGCCACGGTCAAGGGCGATGTCCACGACATCGGCAAAAACATCGTCGGCGTCGTGCTCGCCTGCAACAACTACGAAGTCGTTGACCTCGGAGTGATGGTCCCCTGCGAAAAAATTCTCGCCGCCGCGCGCGAGAAAAATTGCGACCTCATCGGCCTCTCCGGCCTCATCACGCCCTCGCTTGACGAGATGATCCATGTCGCGAAAGAGATGACCCGCGAGGGTTTCACGCTCCCGCTCATGATCGGCGGCGCGACGACGAGCAAGGCCCACACCGCCGTCAAGGTGCAGCCGCACTATGCGAACGGCGTCGTTCACGTGCTCGACGCCTCGCGCGCCGTCGGCGTCGCCAGCGCGCTGCTCAATCCCGGGCAACGACCGGTTTTCCTGCAGCAGCTCGACGCCGAATACGAGGCGCTCCGCGTCGAGCACGCCGGCCGCGCGAAGGAGAAGCCGCTGCTCAGTTTCGCCGAGGCCCGGGCGAACGCCCTCCGCATCGATTGGCCGAACTCCGACCTCGCCGCGCCATCCCGCTACGGCGTCGAAGCCTTCGACGATTTCCCGCTGGAGGAATTGGTCGGCTATTTCGACTGGTCGCCGTTCTTCCACGCATGGGAGCTGCGCGGCCGCTACCCCGCGATATTCGAGGATCCGGTGGTGGGCGCCGAGGCGAAGTCGCTCTTCGACGATGCCCGCCGCCTGCTGGATCGCATCGTTGGCGAAAAGCTCTTCCGCGCCCGCGGCGTGCTCGGCATCTGGCCCGCGAATTCCGTCGGCGAGGACATCGAACTCTACGCCGACGCGAACCGTTCCGCCGTGATCGGCACGCTGCACGGGCTCCGCCAGCAGGCCAAAAAGCCCGCCGGACAGCCGAACTTCTCGCTCGCCGACTTCATCGCCCCGCGATCCTCCGGCCGCATCGACAGCTTCGGCGGGTTTGCCGTCACCGCCGGCCCCGAGGTCCACACTCTCTCCGAAGACTTCAAAGCCAGACACGATGACTACAATTCGCTGCTCACGAGCGCCCTCGGCGACCGTTTCGCCGAGGCCTTCGCCGAGTGCCTCCACAAGAAGGCCCGCGACATCTGGGGATTCGGACGCGACGAAACCCTCAGCGCCGAAGAGCTCATCCGCGAAAAATACCGCGGCATCCGTCCCGCGCCCGGCTACCCGTCGCAACCTGACCACACCGAGAAAACGGAACTCTTCCGCCTGCTCGACGCCACGGCGCACACGGGCATCACGCTTACCGAGAGCATGGCGATGCATCCCGGCAGCAGCGTGAGCGGCCTTTATTTCGCCAGCGCGGAGTCCAGGTATTTCGCCGTCGGCAAAATCGAGCGCGACCAGCTCGAGGACTACGCCCGCCGCAAGGGCCAGACCGTCGAGGACGCGGAACGCTGGCTCCGCCCTTATCTCAACTACGAGCCGGACCGCCCGCCCGTCTCCGCAAACTAGCACCGGCGCCTCCCTCGCCGCGCCGGCATTTGCATTTGCCCCCGCCGCTGGCATGCTGTAGCTCCACGTCCCGCAGAATGGCCGCCGATATCCTGAAATTCGTCTTCATCGCCCTCGAGGTGATCCTCATTTTCAACCTCATGATCCTGGTCCACGAGCTGGGCCATTTTCTCGCGGCCCGCTGGCGCGGCCTCGTCGTCGAGAAGTTCGCGATCTGGTTCGGCAAGCCGATCTGGAAAAAAACGATCCATGGCGTGGAATACCGCCTCGGCTCCATCCCGGCGGGCGGCTTCGTCGCCATCCCGCAACTCGCGCCGATGGAGATCATGGAGGGCGAGGTCGAGACCGACCGGACAAAGCTCCCGCCGGTCAAGCCGCTCGACAAGATCATCGTCGCCGCAGCCGGCCCCCTCTTCAGCTTTTTGCTCGCCGTGGTCATCGCCACGGGCGTGTGGATCGTCGGACGTCCCATCGGCGAGGCCGAGATGAGCACCACCGTCGGCTACGTGCTTCCCGGCAGCGGCGCGGCAAAGGCAGGCCTGTCCGCCGGCGACCGCATCCTCTCGGTCAATGGCGTGTCGGTCACGCAGTTCAGCCCGGCCGGCAATACCCGCGCCAGCATCATCTGGAATGTCGTCCGCAGCGAGGCGCCGCTCATCCCGATCCGCTACGAGCGCGACGGCGTCCAGCGCACGGTCGACGTCGAGCCCGTTGTGGCGCCGCGCGAGGGCTGGGGCCGCGCGAATCTCCGCTCGATTGGCATTGCCCCGGCCATGACACCCCGCATCGCCCGCGTGCAACCCGGCAGCGCCGAGGCCGCCGCCGGCTTCGAGTCCGGCGACTTCCTCGTAAAGGCCAACGGCCAGCCGCTCTACGGACTGCTTCAGCTCGAGGACCTGCTCAAGAACACCGGCGGTCAGCCGCTTCCCGTTACCATCGAGCGCAATGGCCGGCTCTTCGACAAACAACTGCCGCCGCTTCCGCCGCTCGTGGGTGCGATTGCAAAGGACAGCCCCGCGGCCCTCGCCGGCATGCAAAAGGGCGACCTGATCACCGCGATCAACGGCCAGCCATTGCGGGATTTCGCAGGGCTCACCGATCTCATTCAAAAGACCGGCGGCGAGCCCCTCGCGCTCACGATCCGTCGCGGCGACCGAACGCTCAATCTCACCCTCCGCCCGCAGGTGCCGCAAGGCGACACGGACTATCGCATCGGCATCGTATGGCACCTCGGCGGCATCCAGTGGGACGCTGACGGACGGCTCTCCCGCGTGCATCCGAATCCCGTCCAGCAGATCGCCGGCAGCGCCACAACCATGTGGGACACGATCACCGCCGTGGCATTTTCACACTCCGGCATCGGCCTCCAACACCTCAGCGGCCCCGTCGGCATCATGCACGCCTACTACGTGCTCTTCGAGCGCGAGCAGGGCTGGCTGCTGGCGCTCTGGTTCAGCGTCGTGCTGAATATCAACCTCGCCATTCTCAACCTTCTGCCCATTCCCGTGCTCGACGGCGGCCACATCGCGCTCGCGCTCATCGAGGGCTTCCTGCGCCGCCCGATCAACGTCCGCATCCTCGAGTTCATCCAGAATGGCTGCGCGCTCGTGATCGTTGGCTTCA
>JAQTOP010000024.1 GCA_028713285.1 Terrimicrobiaceae bacterium | reverse complement strand
TCGCCTGGCTTCAGAACTACCGCCGCCTCTGTATCCGCTGGGAAAAGTCCCTTCCCGCCTTCCAAGGTTTCCTTCATCTCGCCTGCGCTCTTCTCCTTCTCAAAGGGGTTTTGGGATAGCTTCTAGTTGAAACACCAAAAGTCTCGGTTCGTCTTTAAGCCATGTGAGTAGCTTTCAAAGATGGTCTTTGCGCTGTCATCTTTTTTGACTCCAAGCGAAATGAATGTATCAAATGCCTCGTCTCGCTGGTTTATCCAGTCGTAGCTGGCATTTGGCTTGAGTAGTTGCCATTTCTTTTCCCGATCGAGGCCGCTGATGCTTTGAAATTGGGTAATGATGGCTATCTTTTGTTCGCGGCTTAGGTAATCACCAATATCATGGTAGTAGATTTGGCAGCCTTCTTTCTTTTCAGGATTCTTTATTAAGAGAGAAATGGCGATAAGCGCCATGCTGTTTTGACCGAAAATGTTTTGTCCCTCCGCTCTATTGAATGTCCGAATGTTACCACGAAGATTGAATACATAAATGCTGGTGAATTCATTTGCCAAGCTCGCGCGAAGCCCATCCATTGAATTGCTATCTATGAATGAGCCGTTGCTGACAAAGGCGACGATGCCCTTTTCCGCGATCCGGTCGCTGGCCCAACGCAGCGCACGGACGTAGCTATCGTAGAGGCTATTCTTTAGGGTCGCGGTCGAACGCTCGGCGTAAGTGGAGCGAATGCGTTCGTCAAGTAGCGGATACTTGAGGTTCTGGTTGTTCTTATTGGCGTCACCTTGCCCCACGGAATACGGCGGATTCCCGATGACGACGCGGATGGGGCTTTGCTTCTGGCGCTTCGCGCGGCGGTTGTTCTCGGGGAACATCTTTTCCTCCATCTCGCCCTTCGTCTCCGAGAGCTGGAAGGTGTCGGTGAGGACGATGCCCTCGAAGGGGATGTAGCGGTCCGCCTTGGCGGCATCGGCGGACTTCCTGCCGGAATACTTCGCCCCACGCTCGAGGCCATGGAAGGTCTCCTCGATATTGATGGCGGCGATGTAGTAGGCGAGGAGGATGATTTCGTTGGCGTGCAGCTCGTGCTGGTATTTGCGCAGGAGGTCGGCGGCGGGGATGAGGCCGCTTTGCAGCAGGCGGACGATGAAGGTGCCGGTGCCGGTGAAGGGGTCGATGATGTGGACATCCCGGTCCCCGAACGCGGAACCGAACTCGCTCTGGAGGGCGTCGCTCACGCTGTGGATGATGAAGTCCACGACCTCGACCGGCGTATAGACGATGCCGAGGCGCTCGGCGACCTTCGGGAAGGCGGTGCGAAAGAATTTGTCGTAAAGCTCGATGACAACGCGCTGGCGGCCCTCGGCGTTGTCGATGCCGGAGGCGCGGTCGCGGACGCTGGCGTAGAATTTCTCCAGCGAGGCGGCCTCCTTTTCCAGCGCCTGATCCTCGAGGGTATCGAGCATCGCCTGCATGGCGATGGAGACGGGGTTGTGCTTCGTAAATTCGTAGTTCGCAAAAAGAGCGTCGAAGACCGGGCGGGTGATGAGATGCTGGGAGAGCATCTCGATGGCGTCGTCCTCGCTGATTGACGGGTTGAGATTCTGTCGAAGGCCGGCGAGGAAGTCGGCGAAGGCTTGCTTGTGCCGGGGCTCGCCGCTCTCCAGCAAGGCGCGGATGCGGGTGGTGTGGCGCTCGGCGATGACGGCCACGTCCTTCGCCCAGCTTTCCCAATAGCCGCGCTCGCCGCATTTCAGAACGATGCGGGCGTAGATGGCGTCCTTCCATTCCTCCAAATGCGGGAAGAGGAAGGTGCCCTGGAGTTCCTGCACCTTGGGCGAACTGTCGCCGTCGTTCTTGTCGCCGGGTTCCTGGCCGCCGATGCCGATGACCTGAATGTTGTCGGGCCGCTTTTTGTTCAGCTCGATCTGGTTGACGGTGGCATTGAAGCGGTCGTCGTGCGCGCGGAGGGCCTGGAGCACCTGCCAGACGACCTTGTATTTGTCGTTGTCCTTGAGCGCCTCCTCGGGCGTGACATCCGCCGGGATGCCGACGGGCAGGAGGATGTAACCGTATTTCTTCCCCTCCGCCTTGCGCATGACGCGGCCTACGGACTGGACGACATCAATGACGGAATTGCGCGGATTCAGGAAGAGCACGGCGTCGAGCGCGGGAACGTCCACGCCTTCCGAAAGGCAGCGGGCATTCGAGAGAATGCGGCAGGTGTCGGACGGCGCATTCGCCTTGAGCCAGTCGAGCCGGGCATTGCGGGCCAGCGCGCCGAAGGTCCCGTCCACATGATCCAGCTCGCAATGGAGGAGGTTCTCCTCGTCGGGATGCGTCTCGCGATAGGCCTCGATAATCTGGCCAAACTGCTGCGCGAAGGCTTTCGAGTCCTTGATGGAACGCGAGAAGGCGACGGCGCGACGCATGTGCGCGGTGTCGCCGTGCAAGTCAACTTCGGAGGCGGCGGCTTTGTCGAGGTGCTTGGCGAGGCCGTTCCAGCAGCCGGTGATCTTGGCGGCGTCTTCGAGGTTCAGTTCGTTGTTCGCGTCCGCGATTTGTCGCTGGAAGGTCTTTGAAACGTATTTTTCATCCACGGCGAGGACGAGCACCTTGTAATCGGAAAGCAGATCCCTGCCCACGGCCTCGCCAAAGCCGAGGCGATGGAGCTGTTCGCCGAAGATGGCGGTGTCGTCCATGGAGCACAGTTCCGCATTGGCATCCCTGGCCTTAACCTTGGTGTCGTCGCTGTAGATGCGCGGCGTGGCCGTCATGTAGAGGCGCTTCTGTCCCCGGAGGAAATCGGCGTCGTGGACCTTCACGAAATGGCTCTCGTCCTCCCCGCTGATGGTGACACCCGTAGTGCGGTGCGCCTCGTCGCAGATAATGAGATCGAAATCCGGCAGCCCGGCCTTCTGCGCCTCGGATACCGCCGCGATGGACTGGTAGGTGGAGAAGACCACGGTCATCTGCGCGGGCTTCTTCGCTTTCTCCGCCGCACCCAGTACTGCGCGATACTGCTTCACGATCTGCTGTGCGGAGGTCGTGGCGGGAAAAGCGAGGTCTATCGTCGTGATGTCCGCACTGTCGTCATCGGTCTTCGTGTGTTTCTTGCCGATGTTCGCGTCGGAGCAGACGGCGAGGCTGTGGAGCGGCCGCGTGGATTCCGCAGTCCACTCGCGCAAGCTCTGTGAAAGCAGGGAGAGCGATGGGACGAGGAAAAGAATGTGGCCCTTGGGTGCGAGTTTCTCCGCGATGCAGAGTGAGATGAACGTCTTCCCCGTGCCGCAGGCCATGATGAGCTTACCTCGGTCGGCAAGGGCGAGGCCGTTCGTTACGTCCTTGATCGCCTCTTCCTGATGAGGCCGCGGTTTCTTGCGTTCGCGGAGGCCGAGGTCTTGCGGCCGCTTGAGATCGAACTTCGACCAATCAACCGGGCTTTCGTCGAGGTCTTGCACACGGAGGCGCAGGACGGGCTTCGATTGATGAGCCAGTGCGTGCTGGGCATTCGGCCCCCACTTGTCTGTCGTGGAAACGATGATGCATGAGGTGAAAAGCGTCTTTCCCGAAGCGGTGAAGAAGGAATCCAAGTCCGCCTTCGAGAGCGTGTGATCCGGGAGATAGAACTTGCACTGAATGGCGCAAAACTCGCCCGTTGCGCGCTCTTCCGCAACGATGTCGATGCCCACGTCGCCGACGTTGCCTTTCCGCGGGAATTCATTCCACATCCAGACGCGCGAGAACCGTTCCGCGTATAGCGGGTCGAGTTCGAGGTATCGGCAGATCAAGCGCTCAAAACGGTCTCCCAAATCTCGATTGGACCTAGCCTCCTCGCGGAACTGAGCAAGGATCGTGTGAATGGATTGACTCATCGGCGCTCCTGAATCCTGATGCTATTTCGGTCCCCCGATTGAAACCTGCATCCAGCCAACCTCCGGGAAGAAAAGTGCGAAGAGAGAAACGCGACCCATGCGAAGCCTTCGCTCATAGCCGGAGGGGCGACCTTTGGCGATGAAATCTCCGGTTTTTCGGCGTTCTGTTCAAACCGGTCAGCGTTCTGGCACGACGCCGGACGCGCACCTTTTGCACGACGGAACAATCGACGGATCCATCGAATCGCAAACCGCGATTGCGCGCCTTGCGCGATTCCGCAATTCTTCCAGGAGTGCCCGAAGACATTGTCTATTTCGACCTGGAAACGCAGCGCACCGCCAACGACGTCGGCGGCTGGAGCAACAAGGACCGCATGGGCATGTCCGTCGGCGTGACGTTCAGCACGGCCACCGGCGAATACCGCATCTACTCCGAGAGCCGCGTGGACGAACTCATCAAGCAGCTCCGCCGCGCGGACCTCGTCGTCGGTTACAATGTCATCAATTTCGATTTCCACGTCCTCATGGGCTACACGTCGCTCGACCTGCCCGAGTTCGTGCCCGCGCTCGATCTCATGGTCGATGTCGAGGCGGCCATCGGCCACCGGCTCGCGCTCGAATCGCTGGCGCAGGGCACGCTCGGCATTGGAAAGACCGCCGAGGGTCTGGACGCCATCCGCTGGTGGCGGGAGGGAAAAATCATGGAGGTCGCCGAGTATTGCTGCTTCGATGTGAAGGTTACCCGCATGGTGCATGAGCACGGCGTGCAGTCCGGCGAGCTGTTCTATCTGGACCGCTTCGCCCGCCGGCAGCGCCTTGCCGTGCCATGGGGAAAGGCCACCGCCCTCGCCGCATGATCCAGCCGCTCAAATCCGCCAAGACCTCCTGGACGCTTTTCTGGATCGATCTCGAAGATCCGCTTCCGTCGGGAGAGGACTTCATTCTGCCCACGCTGATGATCGTCACCGACTCGCGAGGCGTGCCCGTGGCCGCGCCCGAGATGCTCGAGGAGCTCGACCAGGAACAGGTGGAGGATTTTCTCGGCGCGCTCATCGACCGCGTCGGAGCGCCCGACCGCCTGTTGATCGCCGAGAGCGAGGAGTGGGATCACGAGGCGTGGCAGGCCTTTGCGGAGGACTACCGGCTCAACATCCAATTCACGCGATTCACCCGGGGCGAGGGCAAGGACTTCCAGGTGCTCACCGCGAAATATGCCGAGGGCCATGGCGAAGCGAACGCGGCGACGTCCGGCGATGTGGCGGCCGGATTGTTGAACACCGCGCTGCGCGTGCGGTCGGAAACGAAAAAGATCGCCCTGTTGAAGAAGGCCATCGACCACGACGCCGATTGCTCCCGCGCCCGCATCGAGCTGGCGGATGCGGAGTTTCGCGCGGGCGACTGGACGGCCTCGTTGCGCGCCTACGACGAGGTGATCGACCGCGAATACCCGCACTGGAGCGGACGGACGCCGCGGTGGTGGTCCGAAAGCGGGACGCGTCCCTACCTGCGCGCGATCTACGGTCGCGCGATGACGCTCTGGCATCAGCAGCGCTACTCGGGCGCGGCCGAGACGCTCGCCGATCTGCTGGAGATCAATCCGCTCGACCACCAGGGTGCGCGTTTCCTGGTGCCGATGGTGCACATGCTCGCGGATGAGTTCGACGCCGCGCAGGCATCCTTCGACGCCTACGAGCGCGCATATCCGCGCGACTACGCCGAGCCGTCGTTCCTCTTCGGCTGGGCGCTGTTGCACGCGTATTTCGGACGCGACGCCGAGAGCACGGCCCGCTATCGCTCGGCGATTTTGAAGAACATCTACATCGCTCCGCTCCTGCTGGAATCTCCGCCGCCGCCGGAACATGCGATCTGGCAGCCGAGCGATCGCGCCGAGATCGGATACGCGCGCGAGTTCATCGAATCCTACGCCGTGCTGTGGGATCGCGTGCCGGCGGCATTTCGCCTGCTGCGCGAGGCGGTCGAGGATATTTCCCCGCGCGTCGAGGAAATCGTGCGGCTGCGCCTGCACATGTTCGACTTCCAGGACCAGCGCTACGAACCCGACTACAAGCGGCTCTGGCAGGAACTCGTCGCGGGCGACGAACAGCTCACGGCTTGACCGGCTTTTTGGCATGGTGCGGGGAGTCCGCGCCGACGATGGGCGCGTCCGCCGGGGTCGCCGCCAGATCCGGTTTCGGCAGCGGCGCTTCGTCCGCCAGCCCGCCGCGTTTCTCGATCGGCAGCGGCGGCGCGGAGTCGAGGTCTTCGTTCGCCACGTAGCCGGTCCGGCCATCCGGCAGCAGCATCAGGCTGTAGCCGAACTCACTGCGAAGCATGCGGAGCCGGTCATCCTTCGCGAGCCGCGCGTCGGGCGGTCCCGTCTGCTGCGGACCCAGATGATAAAACGGCGTCTGGTTGTGAATCACAACGAACTCCGGCGCGGCGTCGGGCGCGAAGGTCTCGCTGGCGCAGCCCGCGAGCAGTGCGGCGGCGCACGCCGCCATCACCCACCGCCGAAAACTCTCAAGCGGCGGTCGCACGCGATCCGAGGCGGGTTAGGTCGTGAAGATACCATGCCTCCAATTCGACGGCGAGCGCGCGGGCGTCGAACCGCTCCCGCACGAGCGCGAGCGCGGCGGCGGCGAGGCGCTCGCGCAAAGCCGGCCCGGCGCAAAGCTCGCGCAGGGCGGCGCGAAACGCCGCGGCGTTGCCCGACGGAGCGAGCAGCGCGTGTTCGCCGGGCGTTGCGATCTCCCGCACGCCATCGACGCCCGAGGCGAGCACCGGCACACCCGAGGCCATGGCCTCGAGGAGCGTCATGGGGAGGCCCTCGAAGCGAGAGGGCAGCACCAGCACATCCAGCGCGCGATAGATCGCCGCGCGGTCGGCGACCGTGCCCAAAATGCGCACCGGCTTCCCCTTCGCCGCCGCGCGCAATGCGGCCTCCTCGGGCCCGGAGCCGAAGAGGGCGACGACCACATCGGCGCGCTCGGCGAGCAATGGCGCCGCCGCCTCGATGAGCAGGCCGAAATTTTTCTGCGGGGTCAGCCGCCCGACTCCGCCGATAATCAAAGCGTCCGCGGGCAGATCGAATGCGGCGCGGGCCGCGGTGCGCTCGCTCGCGGCGGCGGGGCGGAATTGCGAAAGATCGACGCTGTTCGGAAAATAGGTGACGCGTTCCGGCGGCATCGCCTCGACGCGCAGATTGAATGCCTCAACCGAATGCGACACCGCCAGGATGCGCGTGGAGAGCCGATTCGTGAGCGCGTCCACGAGCACCGCGAGCGGCGAGTCTGCGCGGAACGCGTCGTTGCATTGGTCGTGATGGTAAATGCAGCGCGCACCGCAGGCGGCCGCCAGCGGTTTGGCGAGCCAGTTCGACGCGAAGAGGTGGCAGTGGACGATGTCGAAGCCGCCGCGTCGCAGCAGGAGCGGAAGATTCCTCAAATACGCCGGCGGCCATCGGCGGGCGGACAGCGAGTGGACGGGAACCCCAATCGCGCGAAAGGCCGCGCCAAACATCCCCTCCCCATGCATCGCGGCGACTTCGTGATGGAAGCGCGAGCCATCCGCATGGGTCACGAGATTCAGCAGCGCGGTCTGCGCGCCGCCCAGGTCGAGGCTGTCGATGACGTGAAGAACGCGAATCACGCCCTGCGCTTTACCACAAGGCCGCGGCCGTTTGCGACCCGGAGGATTCGTGCTTCCGCTAGAATCCCGGATTCGGAGCGCGGGTGACGACTTCCTCCGGCACGCGGCTCGGTGTCGGGCTCACGCGGGCAGCCCTGGCCGGCGTGGGCGCGACAACCGGTTTCGGCGTCACAATGGGCGTCGTATCCATCACGGTGATCACGCCGATGCCGCCTCGCGCGTCAGCCATCGCGCTGTAATTGATTTGCCGCTTGATGCGGGAGAAAATCCATTCGCCGTTGAATTTCGCATATTCCACCTTCCAACTCCCTTTCGTCGCCACGATGGGAACGTCCGCACCAAAGCGCGACGGCGGGCCGAATTTATGCATGAGGTAATCGCGCAGGCCGTCCCAGCCGCCCGAGCGGGCCAATGTGGTCGTGCCAGGGCCGTTGAAATAGCGCAGCTCGATCCGCACGAGCTTGTCGTTGAAATACCACGCCTTGATCTCGGAGATGTTCGGCGTCGCGTTATACACCTCGTAAACTTCGCAGCCGCCCAGCTTGATCGGGATGTGCCGGACCTGCGGGAAGACCGCGAGCTGGCCTGGACGACCACCGATCTTCACGCCGTTGATGTTGAAGTCGAGGACCGCCCGTTCCTCGGGCGTCAGTGTCGGGAAGATCTGGCCCTGGCAACCGGCAAGGACGATGGCGATGATGCAGAGCAGGGAAGACTTACCGAGGTTCATTCAGCCCACTCGCATACCGGCCCGCGAAGCCGATCTCAATCGAAATCCGACGCGACCGATGCGAGCCGGCGAGCGATTTCCCACATCGCGTCAGCGGCCTAGCCTTCGCCGAACAAGCTGGCAAGCCGCCCCGCGAGCTTCCGGCGGGCGACGGAGTAGGAAAAGAACTTCAGGCCGAGCCGGAAATTGGTCACCGCCCATTCCTCGCGCAGTTCCGCATCCGCCAGAATCGCGCGCGTTTGTTCAACGACCTCGTTCGTCACAAGCTGCGACATCTCGATGCAGCGGAAGCCCAATGGATCGATGTCGCGGGCATACACGGCGTAGGCGTTCACGACGACGGGCCTGCCGAAATAGATCGCCTCGAGAAACGCGTTGCCAAAGCCCTCGTAATGGCTCGGGTAGGTCACGAGGTCGGCGTGCGGATAGATGTCGTTGAGCGTGTAGATTTTTTTGCCTAGGTCGTTCACGCCGCGCGCCTCGCCCACGCGATCCCAAATCATAACCGCCTCGATGCCTGCATCCGCGATGCGCTCGCGCAGCAGATCGAAATAGGCGTCGCCTTCGTCGCCGGGCGGATGCGAGAAGACGAGCTTGCAACGGGGATCCTTCAAACGCCTCAGCAGCTCGATGGAATGCTCGATGCCCTTGCGCGCGACGAGCCGCGTCGGCTGGAGCACGAGAATGTCCTCCGCGGCGAGGCCGATTTCGCTCCGGAAATCGCGCGTGTAGTCGTCGATGCCGGGCGGAGGCGTCTCGAAATCGATTACGTTCGGAATCACGCTCGATGCCTGGCCGTAGCGGCGGGCGAGTTCCTTTTGCTGCATCGAATTGATGACGACGTGCTCGAGACTCGGCAGCGTGGGCGGAAAGGCGGCCGCGAGGTAGTCCGCGCCGGCAGTGACCGTAAACCGCTCGCGTTCCCACGTGAAATCGTGATGGTGCGCGACGGTCGCGATGCCCGTCTCGGCGATCACCTCTGTCATCGCAAGACCCAGCGGGATGTGCATCGGAATCGCGAGAATGTTTTGCGGGATGAGCAGTTCGAGTTCGAAACGCTCGATGAAGGCGTAGATCGCACTTTTGAGCCGCTCCTTGATCGCATGGACCTGATCGGTGAGGGCCCTGGACCGCGTCGTCACGGCGAAGAGGCGCCGTTGCACGTCGAGAATCTCGGGATGATTGAAAAACGCGAGCGGCTCGAGGTGGCTCACCGCCGCGGGTTTGTCGAGCTGGCCCGCCATCCAGTAACACGCAGCTCCCTCCGCCTCGAAGATGTGCGCCCATTTCGCGGCCTCGAGCGTGACGCCGTCGGTGCCGTGGAATCGAGTCGAGATGAAGCCGATGCGCCGGGGAACGCGTGTGAGGGAAACGGTGAGACTCACGGGCTGCGATGCTGCGTCAAAACCGCAGCCAATTCAATCGCGGCGGTGGAAAAACCAATCCGGCAGCCTCGTCCGCACGCTCCGTCAATCGAGGGCGGGCTCGGGGCGTGAAAGAGTGTCTTCGATCCGCCTGCGCGCCATTTCAAAATAGGCTTTGTTCGACTCGATTCCGATCCATTTTCGCATCAAGGACTCGCAGGACGCGGCCGTCGTTCCGCTGCCCAGGAAAGGATCCAGCACCGTATCACCAGGGCGGCTGCTGGAACGGACCAGTTGATGAATCAGTCCGATCGGCTTTTGCGAAGGGTGACCGATCTTTTCCTTCGAGGAACCCTTCAAGGACGGCACGCGGAGGATGTTGGTGGCATATTTCCCTTTTCGCAGATGCGTCTCTCTGGCCGCCTTGTCCTTGTAGCGCTTGTCCCTCAGATAGGACTGAATTCTATCCTCTTCGTATGGCAGCCGCACCGCGTCCTTGTCGAAGTAAGGAGCGGCATTCGCCGCGTGGCGCAGGGCCAGGATCATTTCATACTGCGGTGTGAATGAATCGGATCGTTCGTTATAGCCGACCGCGCGATCCCAAATGATCATGTCGTGAAACTGCATCTCTTTCGCCAGCAGCGAACACGTATGCAGCCACACGTGCTCCCTCTTTCCGAGCTGGCCAAAAACATACAGCAGGCCGTCGCCTCTTAGAACCCGCCTGCACGCCCGAACCCATTCGATGGTCCATGCGAGATATTCCTCCGGACCGTTCCAGGAGTTGTCCCATCCATGTTCGACGAGGACCTGGAAGTATGGCGGATCCGCTATGATCAACTGGACCGACCCATCCGCGACTTCATTGAGGCCCTCGAGGGCATCGGCGCAAATGATCCTGCCCTGGCCAATGCCAATCCATCCAGGCCCGCTCACGTTATCCGGAGAAGCATCCTTCATTGTCACTTGATCGCGCAGCGCCCTTTTAAGCGCCCGGCCTGCGGATGCCGAGCTTCCGCGCGATCAATGCGTCGATCGAGAAGGCGCCGGGGCCGAAGGCGAGCACCAGCACGACCGCGAAGAGAAATTGAAACGGAGCGGCGGTGAGGAAGTTTTCCGGCTTTGAAAAGATCGTCTGGACGGCCTCAAGATCGGCCGTGAGGTAGGCGACGATCATCACGACGGTCAGCGGAATCGAGATCAGCCGGGAGCCGAGGCCGAGCAGGAGCAGCAGGCCGCCGAAGCACTCGGTGGATGCCGCCATGATCGCGTTGAGATGCGGCATCGGAATGCCAAGAGAGGTGAAGAACTGGGTGACTTTGTCGAGGTGCTCGAACTTGCCCTTGCCGGTGAGGAAAAATTGCCAGCCCCAGTAGAGCCGGACGGCGAGCAGGAGCGGCGACTGCAGCCAGGAGGCGGCTTGCGCGAACTGTAGATACGTTCGGACGGGGAGCGGGGAATCGTTGGAGGCGTCGGGTGAATTCATGGACTTTGTAGTTTGGAGAATTTGCAGAACCAGCCGAGTTCGGACCATTCGGAGAACCAGGATCGAAGCTCGCCCGCGAGCGCGGGATCGGGATTCCCCCCGAGCGCCAAAGCGCAGGCCGTGTCGAGCGTGAGACCGTCCCGCAGGCCGGCAAGCAACTGGAAGGCCACGGGATCGAGCCGCTTGTAATAGAGTTCGTTCTCGCAACGGTGGACTGCGAGAAAGACCTTCGCAATTCGCGGCGGGCGCAGGCGCGATTTTTTCCCGGCGGATTTCGGCGCGTGGTCGATGGCGTTGCTCGCCTCGCCGCGCAGCACGTCGCCGTCCCGCTTGCGAACGGCTTGAAGGAAGTGATCGACCTCGTGGTCGAGCGCCAGCAGCGTGATGCAGGGCTGGACGCCCAGCCGCAATTTCTCCGGCGGCGTGTCGAGCACGTCGTCCATCGTGATCGCCGGTTTCGACGGCCCATCGAACGCGACGATCTGCGCCCACTCGAAGCGCGCCATGTCGAGCGCCATCGCGGCGCGCGGCGCAGCCCAATCCGGCTCGTCGCGCAGGAACTTTTCGAGCCGGCTGCCGAGGTCGCGCAATGTGAAGGAGGCGGAGGGGTATTTCACCAGGTAGGCGCGACAGAGCCGCATGAACTTCCGCTCGCCAAGGATTGCGCGCAGGCCGGGGTAGTCGTCGTAGAGGCAATCGAGTACCCGAAACCAATACTGCCGGTTGTAAATCTCGAGCCGCTCGAAGGAGGTGAGCCGGTCGTTGGGTTTGATGAATCCCGCCGCCGCATCCGCCGTGCGCGCGCCGGCAGCGGTCGTTCTTTGCATGCGCCACTTCGCGTCGAGCGGACGAAACAGCATCGACGCCATGAGGCGCTGGAGCTCCTTCAATTCGCGGACGGATTCCATGCTACGCGGCGCAGGATTCGACCCGCTCGATGAATTCGTTGGCCTTGAGCGCTTCGCCATGGACCTCATCGAATGTCGGGATGCGGTCGTCCCATTCCAGGAGGGTCGCTGTATTTCCGGTGAGGCGGATCGCGTGCTCGTAGAGCTTCCACACCGGGTCGAGCACGGGATGATCGTGGGTGTCGAGGATGTATCGCTCGAACTTCGAGTGGCCGGCGATATGAATCTGCCCGACGCGATGATGCGGGATGTGATTCACGTAGTCGAGTGGGTCGAAGTTGTGATTCTGCGAGGAGACGAAGATGTTGTTTACGTCGAGCAGGATGCCGCAGTCGGCGCGCTCGACAACTTCGGTGAGGAATTCCCACTCGGTCATTTCCGAGACGTGATATTCCGCGTAGCTGCTCACGTTCTCCACGCAAATGGGGACTTCGAGGATATCGCGGGCGGCGCGGATTTTCTGTGCCGTATGTTTCGCTGCGGCAAAGGTGTAGGGCATCGGCAGCAGGTCGTGGGTGAAGCGGCCATCCACGCTGCCCCAGCAGAGGTGGTCGGATAGCCACGGGGTGTTCGTCCGCTTGACGAGGCGCTTGATGCGGCGCATGTGCTCGCAATCGAGCTTGTCGGCGCTGCCGAAATACATCGCGACGCCGTGTTGAACGACGCGGTATTGCTCAAGAATACGGTCGAGCACCTCAAGCGGACGCCCGCCATCGACCATGAAGTTTTCCGAGATAATCTCGAACCAATCGACCGTCGGCTTCTCCGCAAGGATGTGCCGGTAATGCGGCACGCGCAGGCCGATGCCGATGCCGTAATCGGTATGGCCGTTGAAAGGATTTGCAGGCATGGGACGGATCGAACGCGTCTCCGAGAGAGCCCGGGAGCGGACTCCCGGGACTCTCCGTGAACTCCGGCGGCGCAATTCGCGGCGCGCCGGCTGGGTTGAGTCGATTAGTTGTGGCTGCCGTCGGTGGCGCAGCCGCCCTTGCCCTTGCAGTCGTTCTTTCCCTTGCAACCGTTGTTGCCCGACTTGCATCCGCCCTCGCCTTTACAGCCATTCTGGCCCTTGCAGGAATGCGTGCCCTTGTCGGCGAGCGTCTTCATGGCGACACCGGCTTTCGCGCCGAGCGGAGCCGAGCTATTGGCGGCCATCGCGGCCGATCCACTGAGGAGGCCGGCGACTGCCGCTCCGACGATCATTGCTTTCGTTGAGTTGTTCATTGGTTTGCGTTTGTTGTGTGGTTTTCTGGTTTCTGACCTCCGCCGCCGCGGCAGGCAGCCGCATCGAACGGAAGTCGAGATTGGTTGTGCAGGGGATGATCCTCTGTTCAACAATGTATTCGTATGAGCGCCCGCTCCCGTGTTGTATTCCCGGGAAATTTTTTGGGTGCCTGGCGGGCGAGGATCTTCCATGCTAGGGATTGAGGTGTGAACGCCCGCATCCGCGAGCTCCTCGCATTTCTTTACGGCGAACCGCGAGGCTCCGATGCGGCGGCGGCTGTCGGCGCCTTGGTCGCCGCCGCGCGACGGGGGATTGTTCCCCGCTGGCCGGCGAATGCGAGGCCCGGCGAGCGGGACGCGATCCTCATCACCTATGGCGATCAGGTGCTCGCGAAAGGCGAGCCCCCCTTGAGAACGCTTGTAACGTTTCTCGCGGGAAAGGTCGCGGGAGCAGTCAGCGCGGTGCATATCCTCCCCTTCTATCCGAGTTCGTCGGACGACGGATTTTCGGTGATGGATTACTTCACGGTCGATCCGGCGCTGGGAACGTGGGAGGACGTCGCGGCGCTCGGGAGGCGCTTCGATTTGATGTTCGATGCGGTCTTCAATCACGCCTCGGTCCGGGGCGTATGGTTTCAGAATTTCCTCGCCCAGAAGCCGGGCTGGGAGACGGCGTTCACGACGGTCGAAGGCGATCCTGATCTCACGGCCGTCGTCCGGCCGCGCGCGCTGCCGCTGCTCACGGAGTTTGCGACGGCGGCGGGGGCGAAGCGGGTCTGGACGACGTTCAGCGCGGATCAGGCGGACATCAATTTCGCCGACCCGCGCATGCTGCTGCGCACGCTCGAAGCGCTGTTATTTTATGTCGATCGTGGCGCGCGCTACATACGCCTGGACGCGATCGCGTTTCTTTGGAAGGAGGCCGGAACCGCCAGCATCCATCTGCCCCAGACGCATGCTGTGATCCGGCTCATGCGAGCCGTGCTCGACGAAGCCGCTCCCGCTGTGCAGCTCATCACGGAAACCAATGTCCCTCACCAGGACAATGTCTCCTATTTCGGCGACGGAACGAACGAGGCGCAGATGGTCTATAATTTCGCGCTGCCGCCGCTCGTCTTCCACACGCTGCGCACCGGAGACACGACCGCGCTGTGCCGCTGGGCGCGCACGCTCGCGACACCGGGGGACCGCACGACGTTTTTCAACTTCCTCGCCTCGCACGACGGCATCGGACTCAATCCCGCGCGCGGCCTGCTGGCGCAGGAGCAACTCGACGCGCTCGTCGAGACGGCCCTGGCACACAATGGCTTCGTTTCCTGGAAGCACCAGCCGGACGGCTCGCGGGCACCCTACGAATTGAACGTAAATTATTTCGACGCCCTTTCGAATCCGCTGGCCGGCGAGCCCGAATCCGTCCAGGTGGCGCGCTTCCTTGCGGCGCATGCGATCATGCTCGCCCTCCGCGGGGTGCCCGGCATCTATTTCCATTCCCTTTTCGGCTCGCGCGGAAATCGTGCGGCCGCGGAATCAAGCGGGATGCCGAGACGAATCAACCGCCAAAAGCTCCACGTGGAGGCGCTGGCGGCGGAGCTCGATTCGCCAGACGGCCTTCGATCGAGGGTCTTCGCCGGCATCTCCGCGATGCTTCGCGCCAGGGCGTCGCATCCGGCCTTCGATCCGTTTGCGCCGCAGGTCATCCCGGACACGCCCCCGGCACTCGTGGCCATTTTGCGGGGCAGCGCACGCCGCGCGCTCTGCGTCGTCAATGTGACGAACACCACTCAGCGGCTCGATGCGCTCGGGAAGTTTGTCCACTGGCGCGCGATTCACGGCGATGCGCCGGAGAGCGAATTGCCTCCCTACGGCACGCTATGGCTGTCCGAATAAGCGAGTCGCAATTTCCCGCCAGCTCTCCTCGCCGCGGTCGATCTGCGCGGCCCGCCAGCCGCAGGCTCGCGCGGGTTCGATATCGTTGTCCCGCCGGTCCCCAATCATGAGAATCCCATCCGGCACGATGCCTCGATGCACCAGGCGGGCCGTGAGAATGCGGAAGAGATGCGGATCGGGCTTGCTGAATCCAAGCTGCCAGGACCAAAGCGTGAGATCGGAATCGAAAATTGCGAGGGACAATCCCGCGGTCGCCAGGGTCTGGCCGCATTCCCGCAGGGTATAGCGCTGGGCATTCGACGCGATGCCCAGTGGCAGGCCGCTTTCGACGCACGTCCGCAGGAAGGCGGCCGCGCCCGGCATCAAGCGCACGCCGCGCAGCAATTGCGCGTGCTCGAAGATAAAATCGTCGCGGGTCGGATTTTCGAGGGACTGCAAATTGGGAATCGCGCGGCACATCACATCGCTCCAGAAAATCTCGGGAAACCGCAGGCCGAGGGCTTGCAATGCGGTGTGATCCTCCGCCACGAGGGCGCGGCAGCGGTTCGAGATTTCAGCCAGGGCAGGAATGTCGTCCCCCGCGAAGTGTCGCGTCCACAGCTCGCGCCAGCGCTCGCCCGCATCCACAGGCGCCGGCAGCACCTCGAGCAGAGTGCGATAGACATCGCAAATGACCGCGCGAATTCCGTCCATCATTCCTCCATCAAGATCGGAAACATAAACCCGGATCCCAGCCGCTGGGAGATAAACTCCCGCTGGGCGGCCGCGGCCGACTCCGAGGCAACACCGACTCGCGCCACGCCGAGCGCCCGCGCGAAGCGGCGCGCATACGCCTCCGGACCGATCTGCGCGTCGGCCGACTCCGGCCACGGAGCGGCTCGAAGCGCGCCACGCCGCCACCCTGCCATGCGCGGATTGAGCCGCGCGCAAGCCGCCCAGGACTCGCCGGGTGGCATCGCCAGAATTTCGAGCTGCGCGGAGAGAGTCAGGCGGCTGAATGCGACCGGTTCGTCCAGACGGGCGGCGAGAAATGCCGATCGCTCGGCGATCCTGCCGGCCGCCGCCGGCAGGACGTCCCGCCACCTGCGCCAGATTGCGAGTTGCCGCCGGCGCTCCGCGAGAGCGTCAAAGCAGGCGGGATCGATCCAGACCTCGTCGTAAAGCTGCGGCAGCCGGAACCCGAAGCGCCGCAGATCGGGAAGCACGTTCGGCAGCGCGCGGGCAATGAGCGGTTTGCCAGCTTCGACCGATTCGAGATACGGAAGACCGAACCCCTCCTGCACCGAGGTCAGCAGCATCACCTCGGAAGCCGCGACCAGCGAAGCCACCTCCGGCGCGTCCGAGCCATTTCCGGATCGAATGGCAAAACGCACGCGCCAGCCGTGACGCCGTGCGGCTTCGTCCAGTCGCCTGGCGTAGGTGTGCTCTCCCGGGGAACTGACCGCCGCGGTGGTGATCGTCCAGGCATCCGGGCGCAGCCAGCGCGTGATCAGCACGGCCTCGGCAAGGTTCTTTCGGCGAAGCAGGCGCGTGGGAACGATCCATACCGGCGCGTCGCCGCCAAGCTGCTCGCGCAGCCAGCGCTTCGCCGCGCGAATCTTCGCCTGCGCGGGCGGCGCCCGGCGGCCGGCGGGGTTTGGCATCCAGACCGCCTGGCGGCCAAATGCCCGGCGAAGCACGCGGTGATCGAAGCGGTTGATGGAAACATGCACGGCGTCCGCCGGGAAAATCGCGCGCGCCACGGCATCGAGCGAATGGTAGCCGTGCGCGCGGAACCCCGCATGCCGGGCCCAGCGGTTTTCGAACCAAAAGTCGTGATGATGGAAAACCATCGGGATGTCGCGCGCCCGCACGGCCGCGGCGACAGCTTCGACCAATGGAAGATTTCGCGCGAGCGCGGGATTGTGCAGCCAGACGGCATCCGCATCAGCGAGCAGCGCATCCACCGCCGCCGGCAATCGTTTCGGCACGGCACGCTGTTCCGACGCGTAGCAAAAGCCCGGCTCGACCCGCTCGCGCAATTCGACGCCGGGCAGCGCCGCGCGCAGAAGTTCGATCCAGCCAGCCTCCGCCGCTTCGCCCGTCGCGAGAGTGATGCGCCGCACTCCCAGCAAGTTCGCAATCGCGGGAAGCGCCAGCTCGATGACGCGCCGCACCCCGCCGGGGCGCAGGTGATAATGGATGACGGCGAGACGCGGGATCACGGGAACGATTGAACAAGGTAATCGGGACGAGCGGTGTCGGGGAATCGCCTGATCGCCCAAGCGCCATCCTTTCTTGGGTTGCCCAATTCCCGTTCGCAAGGGAGATTCGCGATCTCATGGCGGATTTTTTCCAGACCGGCTCGATCGCGACGCTGCACATGCTGGGCACGCCGGACCTCGAGCGGCTCGAGCGCGAGCTGCTCGAGTTTTCCAGCGAGACACCCATCGCTCTCGTTCTTCCCTGCCACGTGAAAGAGCTTGGCACGCCCGCGCTGCGGGGGATCCTGCGCGCGCTGAGCGAGGTGGACTACCTCAAGCAAATCATCGTCGGGATCGACGGCGCGACGGGCCGCGCCCTGTGGGACAAGGCGCGGCAGACGTTCGCCCAGCTCCCGCAAAAGCCCGCTCTGCTTTGGAACGACGGCCCGCGCATGCGCCGCCTCGCGCAGCAGCTCGAGGCCGCGGATCTCGATCCCGGCCCGCCTGGCAAGGGACGGAACCTGTGGTGGTGTTTCGGTTACGTCCTCGCGAGCGAGCAGTCCCGGATGGTCGCCGTGCACGATTGCGACATTCTCACCTACAGCCGCGAAATGCTGGCGCGGCTGTGCTACCCCGTCGCGCATCCGAGCTTGGGTTTCGATTTTGCCAAGGGCTACAGCGCGCGTTTTTCCGACCGATTGAACGGGCGCGTGATGCGCCTGCTGGTCACGCCGCTCATTCGCTCGCTCGAAACCATCCTCGGCGTGCATCCGTTCATCGTTTATCTCGATACCTTCCGCTATCCGCTCGCCGGCGAGATGTGCATGGACCTCGACATTCTCCGGCGGATCCGCATGCCGTCGGATTGGGGCATCGAAGTCGGCATGCTCGCGGAGGTCTTCCGAGTGTCATCGTCGAAGAGCATCTGCCAGGTGGACGTCGCGGATCGCTACGACCACAAGCACCAGGAACTCTCAATGCGAGACGCCACGAAGGGCCTGAACAAGATGGCCGTCGATATCGTGAAATGCGTCTTCCGCACGCTCGCGGGCCACGGCATCAAGCTCGATCGCGGCCTCTTCGACACGCTGCTGAGCGCCTACTCGCGCAAGGCCGAGGACACGATGCGCTTCTACGGCGCCGACGCGGAACTCAACGGCCTCTCCTACGACCGCCACGAGGAGGAGCGCGCCGTCTCGACCTTCGTGCGCGGAATCCGCGCCGCCGCCGAGGAATACGTGAAGGATCCGCTCGGCGACCCGTTGATTCCAAACTGGAATCGCGTCGATTCCGCCCTGCCCGGATTCTTCGGAACCCTGCACGAGGCCGTGCTGCTGGACAACCAATAGGCGCGGCGTCAATCGCCCGCCACGGAGAGATACGGCGCGAGCTTCGCCAGCGTCTTCGGGCCGATGCCTTTCACCCGAATAATCGCATCGAGATTCTCGTAGGGCCGGCCGGCAATGAGCTCCCGGGCGTAGTGCGGACCGATGCCGGGCACGGCGACGAGCTGCGCCTCGGTCGCGGTGTTCACGTCGATCTTCCCGCCCGCCGGCGCGGCGGATGGGTTCGACGCCGTCGAAGGTGGCTGCGAGGATGGCGTGCCTTTGGCAAAGGCGTAGGCTCCCAAATGCCCCAGCCGCGCGAGCCGTTCAAGGACCTCCAGCTTCGGCAACGAAAATCCCGGGAGCGGCGGCGTGAAGCCGAAAACGCGCGCCAGTCCGGCGGCGGCGAGCTCTCCGGCCAGGTCCTTGCCATTCGCCGTGATCACGGCGTAGTAGCGGGGCACGGGGCTGTTGCCCTTTGCATCCTGCCAGCAGGTCTCGACGGTAAACGAACTCCCGAGCAGCAGGCGGCGCGTGAATCGTTCCGCCTCCAGCCCCGCTTTGATCGCCTGCGCCGGGGTGATGCCGAAATGGCGCGCCTGCGCCTCCACGCGGTCGGCATACGTCATCATCGTCTCCGGCGTATCCACGGCATAGAGGCGAAAAAGAAACGTGTCGCCGCCATGGCGGACGTAGAAGCTGTCGCCATCGTCGGCGGCGTTTGGAACGTATCGACAATCCGCCAGCTTCTCCCATTTCCCCGACGGCTGTTCCCACTGCGCGGCGGTCGCGACCGTCCACATCCCAGCGCCCCATGCGGCCAGCGCCAGCCATTTTCCTCTCCGTGCCGGAATCATCGCGTTGCACGAAGGGGCAATCCCGCCGTGGTGACAAGCAGGATCGCGCGCGCCGGGCCGTTTCGGGAAACGCGCGCCCTTGCGCCTCCCCGCACGCATTTCGTAGGCTCCGCGACGCTCCGCCTGCCATGCCCAAAGACCCGTCGATCCGCAAGATTCTCCTCATTGGCTCCGGTCCCATCATCATCGGGCAGGGCTGCGAGTTCGACTACTCGGGCGTGCAGGCGTGCAAGGCGCTCAAGGAGGAAGGCTACGAGGTCGTCCTCGTGAACTCGAACCCCGCGACGATCATGACGGATCCCGAGTTCGCCGACCGCACCTACATCGAGCCGATCACCGCCGCCGTCGTGGAAAAAATCATCGAGCGCGAACGCCCCGACGCGCTGCTGCCCACGCTCGGCGGCCAGACGGCGCTGAATTGCGCGATGGAGCTCTTCCGGAGCGGCGCGCTCGACCGCCTCGGCGTGCGGATGATCGGCGCGAAGGCCGAGGCCATCCAGCGCGGCGAGGACCGCCAGCTCTTCAAGGACATCATGCTCCAGATCGGGCTCGACGTGCCCGAGTCCGGCACCGCCCATTCGACGGAGGAGGCCCGCGCGGTCGCCGCGCGGATCGGCACGATGCCACTCATCATCCGCCCCGCCTTCACGCTCGGCGGCACCGGCGGCGGCATCGCCTACAACCGCGAGGAGTTCGAGGAGATCGTCAAGCGCGGGCTCGACCTCTCGCCCACCACCGAGGTCCTCATCGAGCAATCGCTGCTCGGCTGGAAGGAATACGAGATGGAAGTCATGCGCGACCGCGCGGACAACTGCGTCGTCATCTGCTCGATCGAAAATTTCGATCCGATGGGCGTCCACACCGGCGACTCGATCACCGTGGCGCCCATTCAGACGCTCACCGACAAGGAATACCAGGCGATGCGCGACGCATCGTTCGCCGTGATCCGCGCCATCGGCGTCGAGACCGGCGGGTCGAACATCCAGTTCGCCACGCACCCGAAAACCGGACGCATGATCGTCATCGAGATGAATCCCCGCGTCTCGCGCTCCTCCGCGCTCGCCTCGAAGGCGACCGGCTTCCCCATCGCGAAAATCGCCGCGAAGCTCGCCGTCGGCTACACGCTCGACGAACTCAAAAACGACATCACGCGCGAAACCCCCGCCTGTTTCGAGCCGACCATCGACTACGTCGTCACGAAAATTCCGCGCTTCACCTTCGAGAAATTCCCGCAGGCCGACGCGACGCTCACGACGCAAATGAAGAGCGTCGGCGAGGCGATGGCCATCGGACGGACCTTCAAGGAGTCCTTCCAAAAAGCGCTACGCTCGCTGGAGATCGGCCGATTCGGATTCGGGTGGGACGGCAAGGATGCGCCCATCGAGGACGCCGAGATCGAAAAGCTTCTTCGCGTGCCCAACGTCGGCCGCGTGTTCGCCATTCGCGAGGCGTTGCGCTCGGGCTGCAGCGTCGAGCGCATCCACGAGCTTTCCGGCATCGACCCGTGGTTCCTCCACAATCTCAAGGATCTCGCCGACTTCGCGAGTGCGCTGGAGAAAAATCCCGCCTCGTTGCCCGCGAAACTGCGACAGGCCAAGAAACTGGGCTTCTCCGACCGTCAGCTCGCGACGATCACCGGCAAGTCCGAGGCCGCCGTTCGCGTGGAACGCAAGGCCGCCGGCGTCATCCCCACCTACCGGCTCGTGGATACCTGCGCCGCGGAGTTCGAGGCTTACACGCCGTATTTCTATTCCACCTACGGCGACGAGGACGAAGCGCGCCGCAGCGACAAGAAGAAGGTGATGATCCTCGGCGGCGGCCCGAACCGCATCGGCCAGGGCATCGAGTTCGACTACTGCTGCGTGCATGCCGCCTTCGCGCTGAAGGAGGAGGGCTGGGAGACCCTCATGGTGAACTCGAATCCCGAGACCGTCTCGACCGACTACGACACGAGCGACAAACTCTTTTTCGAGCCCCTCACGCTCGAGGACGTGCTGAATATTTATGAAAACGAGCGATGCGACGCCGTCGTCGTGCAATTCGGCGGGCAGACGCCGCTGAACCTCGCCGCGGCCCTGCAGGCCAATGGCTGCAACATCATCGGCACCCAGCCGAAGAGCATCCAGATGGCCGAAGACCGCAAGGATTTCGCCGCCATGCTCGACAAACTCGGACTCCGGCAGACGCCCGGCGCGACCGCGACGAACGAGGATGAAGCCGTCGCCGTCGCCGGGCGCATCGGCTACCCCGTGCTCGTGCGCCCGAGCTTCGTGCTCGGCGGCCGCGCGATGGAGATCGTCCATGGCGAGGAGGATCTGCGCGGCTACATCCGGCGCGCGGCCGAGGCCAGCCCCGAGCGGCCGATCCTCGTGGATCGCTTCCTCGAAGACGCCACCGAGGTCGATGTCGATTGCCTCAGCGACGGCGAAATATGCGTGATCGGCGGCGTGATGGAGCACATCGAGCAGGCCGGCATTCACTCCGGCGACAGTGCGTGCGTGATCCCTTCGTTTTCGCTCTCCGCCCCCGTGCTCGAGACGATCCAATTCGCAACGAAGGCGATGGCGAAGGAACTCGACGTGCGCGGCTTGATGAACGTGCAATTCGCCGTGAAGGACGAGCAGGTCTATGTGATCGAGGTGAATCCCCGCGCCAGCCGCACCGCGCCCTTCGTGAGCAAAGCCATCGGCGTCGCGCTGCCGAAGCTCGCCGCGAAGATCATGGCGGGCCGCACGCTCCGGGAACTCGGCTTTACCGAGGAAATCGTGCCCGCGCATTTCTCCGTCAAGGAGGCCGTCTTCCCCTTCATCAAGTTCCCCGGCATCGACATCACGCTCGGCCCGGAGATGCGCTCGACGGGCGAAGTGATGGGCATCGACGCGGATCTCGGCAGCGCCTACGCGAAGGCGCAGATGGCCGCGCAACCCGCCCTGCCAGATAGCGGCAACGTCTTCCTCAGCGTGAAGGATGCCGACAAGCTTGCTGCCGTCGGGATCGCCCGCGAATTCGCCGACCTCGGCTTCACGATTTTCGCCACGGAAGGCACCGCCGCCGGCATCGAAGCGGCCGGCATTCCCACGCAACGCCTCTACCGCCTGAGTGAAGGCCGCCCGAACGTCCTCGACATGATCAAGAATGGCGAAATCCATTTTATCATCAACACGCCCAGCGGCCAGCAGCCGCGCAAGGACGAGGTCATCATCCGCAGCGCTGCGGTCGCGAATCGCATCGCCACGATGACCACCCTGCGCGCAGCCGAGGCCAGCGCCGCCGCGATCCGCGCAATCCGCGAGCACGGCCTCACCGTGAAGAGCCTGCAGGAATATCACGAATAAATCCCGCGTTCGGAAAACCAGCAGGATTCGAAAAGCGACCATGGGCTGTTAGCTTCGCATGGCGTGAGACTCGAGCCACTGCATCCGATTCAGATCATCCGTCGCCCTCGAGCATCGGAAGCGGCAAATGCGGCCGGTATTGTTCCCGGAGCCGGATAACCATTGCCCGCCGCAGAAGGTGCTCGCCGTTGAGAACAAGCGCGAGTGCCATGCCTATTTCTGATACGATTCGCCAAAATATTTCCTGCCCAGCAGCTCCAGGTCGCCGACTTCCGAGAGGTGCAGCAAAGTCAGGTTGATCGGTTCGCGCAACGGGCTGCTCATCGGCACGGCGAAGCCGTAGTTCACCGGTTGAAAGACCGGACCCACTTCATGAATCGGAACGCGCGGATGCGTGTAATCGTAGTATTGCAGCACCGGCGCGTCGCCGATGAGGCATTGGATCGTGCCCTTCACGAGCGCAGCCACCGCTGCGTCGAGGTTCGCATAAGCGGCGTAGTCGAGATTGCGCTCGCGCGCGTAGCTTTCGCTTTCCGTGCCATCGACGACGCCGACGATCTTGTTCGCCAGATCCTGCGGACCATGGATGTGCCCCTGGAGAAGGTCCGCCGTCATCGACGAGGTGAACACGCTCTGGACGTAAACCACGACGAACAGGCTTGCAACCATCCAGCCCACGAGCACGAGCCGGCCGAGCACCCCGGGGAAACCCTTGTAGGACGACTTCCCGAGCACCAGCCCCATCACGTAATAGAACGACTCCGCCAGGCCGGCCCCCCGCGTCTTCGGGAAATCGGGATTATGCCGCCGCTCGAACCCCGCGATCGCGACCGTCGCGATGATCACCCCGAGCAGCACGCAGCTCAGCACCTCGACATGCTGCGGCTCGAACAGCCTCTCGAAAAACTGCGCGAGATGCCCGCGCCATTCGCTCACCATGATCTGCAATCCCGCGCGGTAATAGGGCTGCGTAAACTCCACCCGCCTTTCCCGCTCGCTCGTAATGCTCGTGTTCCCGACCAGCAGATCACATTCGCCCCGCGCGATCGCGTCGAGCGCGGCATCCGTTGCGTCAAACAGGCGATACGTGCAATTCCAGCCATTCCCGGCGGCGATGCTCGTCCAGAGGTCCATGGCAAATCCAGCCGGCTCGCCTGCCGGCGTTCGCGTGACGAACGGCGGCGATCCCGCGATCGCCACGCGCAGCGGAGACGTCGCGCTGCCCGCGGCCGGCTGCGACCATGCATGGGATGCGAAGAGCGAAAGAAACAGACAGGCCCACGTGCGATTCATCGACCGCGGATCATCATCGGACCTGCCGCGCAAGAAAAGCGCGAAGCACGGCCGGAGCTTGACGCCGCCGCGCCGCTGCGCGTGACTTCGCCGATGCAGGATCTCGGCAAAATGCTCGTCATCGCCGGCCTCGCGCTGGCGGCCATCGGCGCGCTGCTTTGGCTCGGCCGCGGCTTTCGACTGCCCGGCGATATCGCGATCCAGCGCGGGAATTTTTCCTTCGGCTTTCCCATCGCCACGTGCATCGTGGTCAGCATCGTGCTCACGATTCTGCTGAACCTCTTCCGCCGCTAGCCGCCGTCGCCGGCCGCTTTCCCGATCCCATGAAGCGCGTGCTCCTCCTGCCCATCGGGAGTTCGGGCGATGTGAATCCGTTCCTCTGGATCGGGCGTCTGCTGCGCGCGCGCGGACACGAGGTAACCGTGATGGCGAATCCCGTTTTCGGCGAAACGATTCGCGCGCTCGGCCTGCGTCACCTGCCCTTCGGAGACGAGGCGGAATACCACGCACTGCTCGATCACCCCGACGTGTGGCATCCGACGAAAGGGCCGCGCATCGTGCTGCGCTACGCCGGCGAGGTGACGGCGCGCTATTCCGCCGCGGTGATGCGCGAAGTCGAGGCGGGCGGCGCGCCCCTGATCCTCGCTCCGGCGACGGCGTTCGGCGCCATGCTGGCGCGAAAAAAACTGGGCTTTCCGCTCGTATCCGTGAATTTGCAGCCCTGCGTGCTCCTGAGCGTGGGAGACACGCCGCTGCTCGGGCAGGGATTCGAATGGCTGCAAAAATTGCCCACGCCGCTCAAGCGGGTGTTTTTCGGTATTATGCATGCCCGGATCGACTCCGCAGTCGGGCCGGGCGTGCGCCGGGCCTGCCGCACTGCGGGGGTGCGCCCGCCGCGCAATGCCTTCCGCGACTGGTGGCAATCGCCCGACGGCGGCGTGTGCCTGTGGCCGCAGTGGTTCGCCGCGTCGCAGCCCGACTGGCCCTCGCGCGCCGCCTGCACCGGTTTCCCGCTTTATGATCTGGCGGATCAGATCGCGCTCGCGCCCGGGCTGGAGGCCTTCCTCGCCGCGGGCGCTCCGCCCGTGCTCTTCACGCCCGGCACCGCAATGGCCCGGGGCGCGGAGTTCTTTCGCACTGCTCTGGCGGCGAGCCGCGCCGCCAATCGCCGGGCAGTCTTCGCGACGAAGTTTCCCGATCAATTGCCGGCCGATCTGCCGCCGGAAGTTTTCCACGTGGCCTACGTTCCGTTCAGCCGCGTGCTGCCGCGGTGCGCCGCGATCGTGCATCACGGCGGCATTGGCACGACCTCGCAGGCGCTGGCCTCGGGTATCCCCCAGCTCGTCATGCCGATGTCTCACGACCAGCCCGACAATGCCGCCCGTGTGCGACGCCTCGGCGTCGGCGAATGGCTCTGGCCTCGCGAGTTCACCGCGGAAAATCTCGCCGGGGCGCTCGCGGCGCTGATTGACGATGCAGCGCTGCTAAGCCGTTGCGCGCTCGTCGCCGGGCGCATCCGCGCAGAAAATCCGGCGGAACGCCTGTTGGAGGCCCTCGCGCCGCACCTCGAGATCCCGATTGCCGTCCATGCCGACTGATCCTTTTCCACTCGACGCCTACCTCGCGCGCATCGACTGGTCCGGTCCGCTCGATCCGGAGCCGGCGACGCTGGCCGCGCTGCACCGACACCACATCCATGCGATCCCGTTCGAGAATATCGACCCGCTCACCGGCCGACCGATTTCCCTCGATCCCGCCGACCTCACGGACAAGCTCATCCGCCGCCGCCGCGGCGGTTATTGCTTCGAGCAGAACGGTCTTTTCCTGCTCGCGCTCGAATCCATCGGCTTCCGCACCCGGTCGCTCTGCGCGCGCGTATGCATCAGCGAGGGCCGCTACGGCCCGCGTTCGCACCAGATCACGCTCGTCGATTTCGAAGGCGCCGCGTGGCTCGCCGACGTCGGCTTCGGCGGCAACGGCTTGATCGAGGCGATCCCATTCGAGATGGATCGCGAGTTCGACCAGGGGCTCGATTGCTTCCGGCTCGCCGAGGATGCGAAGTTCGGATTCCGGCTAGAACATCGGCTGCCGGCCGGCTGGCGGACGCTCTACGCCTTTTCACGTGATCCGTTTCTTCCCTCCGATTTCCACGCGTTGAACTATTTCATCTGCCGCGCGCCCGAGTCGATATTCACCCAGGTCCCGCTCTGCGTGCGCACGCTGCCCACCGAGCGGCGCATCCTTTTCGGCGACGTGCTCAAGATCCGCGCGCTGTCCGGAGTCACAGGCACCGAGCCCGTGAAGACCTCCGCGCAGCTTCGCGGCATCCTGACAAATTCGCTCGGCATCGCGCTGCCCGACGATCATGAGCTGCGCGATCCGAAGCCTCTCCCGCCGAATGCGCGCCAGCCCTGAATGATGCCCTGGCTCTATCTCACCGTCGCCATTTTCGCGGAAGTGATCGCGACATCGGCTCTCAAGGCGTCCACGGGCTTTACGAAGCTCCTTCCGTCCGTGATCGTCGTGTTCGGCTACATCTGCACGTTTTACGCCCTTGCGCAGGCCTTCCGCACCATCGACCTCGGCATCGCTTATGCAATCTGGTGCGGCGGCGGCATGGTGTTGCTCACGCTCGTCGGATGGCTCATCTATCGGCAGCCGCTCGACACTCCGGCGCTCCTTGGCATCGGACTCATCCTCGCCGGCGTCATGGTGCTCACTTTATTTTCCAAATCCGCGCCGCACTGATTTCGATGCTGCGACCCCGCAATCAGTCCGCCGGACCTCCGTTGCGACGCCCGGGCACGCAGCGCAGAACGAGCCCCAACGTGAGCGCCACCAGCGCGGCGCTGATCCACAGCACGACCTGCAATCCTCCGCGATAAGCTTCACCCAGAATCCCCGCGAACTCACCGTCGGAATCACCGCGCCGACGCCGACCCCGAGCAGCACCAGCGAGCCGTTGAAAACCAACCACTCCGCGCCGGGACCGTAGATACCGAGCAGGATGGACGCCGCGATGGCGCAGGCCATCCCGACGACGAGCAGGCGCCGGGTGCCGAGCCACGCGATGAGCGGATCGCCGAAATACGAGACGACGCCGTAGCTCAGCATGAACTGCACACGCGCGCGCCGGCCCACATCGGATCGTCGCCGAGGAACTTCATCGCGTATTGCGTGAAGTAGAGGAGCACGACAAAAAAAAAGCTGGCAGATCACGAGCGCGCAGAGGCAAAGCGTCAGGATCTCGCGATTCCGCATCAGGTCCGGCGGAATGAGCGCCGCGGCGGACCGCCGCTCGATGAGCGGGAACATGCCCGGCAGGGCGATCGCCATCGTCGAAAGGCCGAGAGTCTTCGGACTCATCCAGCTCCACGCCTGCGCTTGATAGACGACCAGCATCAACGCGACGAGACCGCCAACGAGCGCGACCATGCCGGGATTGTCGTTGCGCGGGCGCTCGCCGGCCACGCGACCCGCGGAACTTTCCAGATCGCGATCAGCATGGAAAAGAGCGCCATCGGCACGCTGACCCACAGCACCCAGCGCTAGGAGAGCCGTTGGGTGAGCGCTCCTCCGACGACCGGTCCCCGCGGCGTTGCCCAGCGAGCAGGTGCCAAAGATCAAGCCCAGTGCGAATCCGCGATTCGCATCGCCCACGGCCGCGCAAGCCATGCCGATCAGGAAGATCCGCCGGCGCCCGTAGGCATCGGCCATCCGCCCGCCCGCGACCAGCAGCACGGAGAACGCGAGCACGTAGCCGTTGATCACCCACTGCACGCTGTCGAGATCGAGCGCGAACCGGTCCTCGATTGCCGGCAGCGCGAGATCGACCGACGCGAAATCCAGCGCGATGGCGAGCGCTCCGACGATGATCGCTCCGTAGATGAAGAAGTTGTTGTTTTGCCATGCGCCGGCTCGATCGGATCGCGAATCGGATGTGCGTTCCATAGCCGCGCGCATCCGTTTCGTAAACGACAAGCCGTCAGCCGGAAAATGAAATTGAAACAATACCCACGCAGCGCACGGGCGGGAGGCGATCCCAAAGCAGTTCATCCTTCGCAATCATGCTCTGGTCCATCCTCGTCCTTCTCCTCATCCTCTGGGCGCTCGGCTTCAGCTTCCACCTTGCCGGCGGCCTCATTCACGTCCTGCTGGTCATCGCGTTGGTCGTGCTAATCTTCCAACTGCTGACTGGCCGCCGCGTGCCTTAGAACCGGCGCAACTTATCGCCAGTAGCGGCCGCCGTAGCCGCGTCCATAATAATACCCGCCCGCATATCCGCGATGGTAATATCCGCCGCGGTAGCCACCCCAGTATGGCCGATAGCCGTAGGACCGGTAGCCATAGTAGGGACGGTAATAGGTCCGATAGCCTCCCGTATAAACGTATGCGGGCGCCACGACCACGGGAATGGGGATTGGCGGAAGGACAACCGCGCTGCCGTCGGGATAGACGGCGCATCCCGTGGCAAACAGCGCAATGCCCGCACAAAGAACAAGTGGAAAGCGAGAGAAGCGCAGCGTCATATGACTTAGGACGAAGAACTCGCGAGCCTATTCATCGCGCTGGGCGAAACAGATGGGGAAAGACACGACTGGCGTCGCGACCCGGTTCCTCCCATCGTCCACCGGATGAGCATTCAGTTCGAAGAGTTGGATCACCGTCCCACGCGGCTCGGCGACCTGAGCCTGCGCCGCAGACGCATTCCCTCCCTCGGCGACATCGACGTCTTCGAGATCAAACTCGGCGACGCCTTCCTCATGTCGAGCCTGTTCACCCGGGTGGAAATTGCACTGGCCGAACTGGGCCTGGCCGGGCTGGCGTCCGCGGAACTGGATGTCGTGGTCGGCGGCCTGGGCCTTGGCTGCACGGCCTGCGCGACGCTGGAAAACCCAGCCGTGCGCTCGCTGGCCGTGATCGAAACCATGGACGCAGTGATCGACTGGCATGTTCGCGGGCTGCTTCCCCTGGGCGCGCAGCTCACCTCCGATCCGCGTTGCCGCTTCGTGAACGGCGATTTCTTCGCCCTGGCGGACGACCCCTCGACGGGCTTCGGTCCCGGGCAGCCGGGCCGTCGATTCGATGCGGTGCTCCTGGACATCGACCACTCGCCGCGCAACCTGCTGCACGCCCGGCACGGAGCCTTTTACGAACCCGGCGGCCTGCGCCGCCTCGCGGAACATCTGCGACCGGGAGGAAGCTTCGCGCTCTGGTCCGACGATCCCCCGGACGATGAATTTCTGAAACACCTCGCCGCCGTTTTCACCGAGCCGAAGGCCCGCGTCGTCTCCTTCCCAAATCCGCTTCAGGGTTGTGAATCCGCGAGCACGGTCTATGTAGGACGATTGCCGAAAAAGGACGGCTCGCCGTTCCACCCATGACTGTTCTGGAAAACTCACCCGACGCGGCCGCGAATGCGGACCGGACCGCCGAGCGCGAGATCGCGAGGCGGCGCACGTTTGCCATCATCTCGCACCCCGACGCCGGCAAGACGACGCTCACGGAAAAATTCCTGCTCTACGGCGGCGCGCTGCAACTCGCCGGCAGCGTGACCGCGCGGAAGAACCAGCGGGCGACCACCAGCGACTGGATGGAACTCGAAAAGCAGCGCGGCATTTCCGTTTCCTCCACCGTGCTGCAATTCGACTACCGCGACTGCGTCGTGAACCTCCTGGATACGCCGGGCCACAAGGATTTCTCGGAGGATACCTACCGCGTGCTAACGGCCGTGGATGCCGCGGTGATGGTCGTGGACGCGGCAAAGGGCATCGAAGCGCAGACTCGCAAGCTCTTCGAGGTGTGCCGGCGGCGGGGCGTGCCGATTTTTACTTTCATGAACAAGCTCGACCGGCCGGCGAAACCGCCGCTCGACCTCCTCGACGAACTCGAAAACGTCCTCGGCATCCACGCGCTGCCCATGAATTGGCCGCTTGGGAATGGAAACGATTTTCAGGGCATCTACGACCGCCAGACCCGCGAGGTGCATCTTTTTGAAAGGACGCCCCACGGCGCCTACCGCGCGCCCGAGCAGGTCGGCGGCGTGGACGATCCGCTCGTGCGAGGCGCCATGCCGCCCGGCGCGTATGCGCAATTTCGGGATGAGATCGATCTCCTCGATGGAGCGGGCGCGGAGTTCGACCGGGAGGAAATTCGCGCCGGCCGGCTCACCCCCGTCTTTTTCGGCAGCGCGATGAACAACTTCGGCGTGCAACTCCTGCTCGACCGATTTCTCGCCATCGCGCCGGCTCCGGCGCCAAGGGAAAGTCAACGCGGCCCCGTGCCGCCGGACGGCCCGTCGTTCTCGGGCTTCGTTTTCAAGATTCAGGCGAACATGAATCCGAGGCACCGCGACCGGGTGGCGTTCATCCGCATCGTGTCCGGAGAGTTTCGGCGCGACATGACGGTGCAGCACCCGCGCACCGGGAAGCCCGTGCGATTGTCAAACTCCCAGCGGCTCTTCGCGCAGGAGCGCGAGACGGTCGATAGCGCGTGGGCGGGCGACGTCGTCGGCATCGTCGGGAACCAGGATTTCCAGGTCGGGGATACGCTGGCGGAGGATCCGGCGGTGCGGTTCGATGAGATCCCCCGTTTCGCGCCGGAGTGCTTCGCACAAATCCACAGCTCGAGCAGCGCGACGATCAAGCGGTTCCGCGAGGGCCTCGACCAGCTCCTGCGCGAGGGGGTGGCCCAGGCCTTCGAGTTGAAAGGCGCGCTCGTGCGCACGCCGCTGCTCGGCGCCGTCGGCCCGCTGCAGTTCGAGGTGCTCAAATACCGGCTCGAGTCCGAATACGGCGCGGAATGCCGCATCGAGTCCGCTCCCTGGACGGTCGTTCGCTGGATTCGTTCCCGCGATGGGGCAGCGGAAATCTCCGGTCTCACGATGCCCAGCGGCGCCGTGGAGGCGAAGGATGCCGACGGCTCCGCGGTCGCGCTCCTCGCCAGCCATTGGTCGCTCGGCTATTTCGAGGACAAAAATCCCGGCATCGAGATTTCCCCGCTTCCCTTTCCCGCCGGGGCGCAGGCCTCGTAAACGCTCAGCCGGAGACGCTGGAAAGCGCCTGTTCGCAATCGTTGAAGGCCCGCTCCAAGGCATCGACCGGATTTCCCGCCGGCAGGAACTCGTGTGAGAGGAACCCGCCATAGCCCGTCGCCGCAATCGCGCGATAAATGGCGGGATAGTGGAGTTCCTGGCTGTGGTCCGGCTGCCCGCGCCCGGGATTGCCCGCGGTGTGATAGTGGGCAAAGAACGAATGGCTGCATTGGATGGTGCGGATGATGTCCCCCTCCATGACCTGCATGTGATAAATGTCGTAGAGCAGCTTGAACGCGGGCGAATCCACCCGCCGGCACAGCTCGATGCCCCACGCGGCGCCGTCGCATTGATAGTCCGCGTGATCCACCTTGCTGTTGAGCAGTTCCATGGCAAGCACCACGCCCGCGTCGGCCGCGACGGGTGCGAGACGCCGGAGCGTTTCCGCGCACGACTCCAGTCCCGCTTCATCATCCAGGCCTGCTCGATTTCCGGAGAAACAAATCAGAATGGGAATCTCCCACTCGCGCGCCTTTGCGATATTGGCGCGGAGTTCCTGCTCGATCCGGGCGGCATTCTCCCGGCGATTCAGGCCGGATTCGATCGTGCCGTGACCCCCGGTCGCGGAAATCGCGAGCCCATTCGCCTTCGCAGCTGGCCAGAGCGCTTCGTCGATCAAATCGACGCCTTGATAGCCGATCTTCCTTGCGCCCGAAAGCAGCTCCCCGGGTTCGACTCCGCGGTTCGCAAAACACCACCAGGAGAAGGATTGCCGAAGCGCGCTCATTTCACCCCTCCGTCTTCCGTCCAATCAAAGACGATTCCCATCGTCACCGCGCGATCCCGATTCGCGGTCGCATACGCCTCGGCGCATTGCTCCGGCTTGAAGACGTGCGAATTGAGGCCCTCCAGCGGAAAACGACCGCTCGCCGCGAGGCTGAAGAAGAGCCGCGTGATCGTCGCCTGACTCCATTCCTGCGTGGTATGCCCGTCGTGCGCGCCGATGATCGTCAACCCGCGCATAATCACGTCGGAAGTCAGCGCCTGCCGGGCCGGCTGGCCGGTGTCTCCCAAAATCACGACCGTTCCCCGGTCCGCCGCGAGCCCCAGCGCGGCGGAAAAGACCGCTGCATTGCCAGTGGAGTCGATCACCACACGGGGAAGCCTGCCGCCTCCCGCCTGCAAAATGGCCTCCCGCGCCTGTTCGATGGGAGCCGCGATGGCGGCCGTGGCGCCTCCCGCCCGAGCCAGCGGCATGCGATGGGAGGCCGCATCCACCGCGAGGATGCTCTCCACTCCGGCGGCCCTCGCCCAACGCAACGACATCTGTCCGATGGGGCCGGCGCCGATGATCATCGCGCTGTCGCCCAGCCGGTAGTCGGCGGCCCGCGCTCCATGGAAGGCAATCTTGGCGAGCGAAAACCAAAGCGCCTGCTCGAAGGGAAGGCTTTCCGGGATGGGAAAGCAGGCATCCGCCCCAATCACCTCGTGGGACCGATGGCCAATCCGAAAGGCGACCCGGTCCCCCACCCGCAGCGGTTCCGCGCCTTCGCCGACCGCATCCACCACGCCGACCGAAGTGTAACCGGGGTGGAACGGGTATTTGACCCAATTGTCCCAATGGGTGCCGGGATCGAAATGCCGGTTGAACACGATGTTCTCCGTGCCCGTGCTCATCAGCGAAAGATGGGTGCGCACCCGCACCTCGCCCGGCCCCGGGATTCCGGGATCGAAGGGCTCGATGACGACTTCTTGCTTTCCCGGGAAAACGATTCGCCGGGCATTGGGGATGGCGGGAACGGACATGAAAACAATCAACCGGATCGCGCCGGATCGTTCCACCTGAATAAACGGTCATTCTTTATGGTTTTTGGCTTATTCAGCGCCTAAAGACTTTCCAATCCCAGTATGCTTTACAAATAATGGCGATTCCGACTCCAGTGTCCTGGTCCCAGTTTCTGATCCGGCAGGTGAAATCGCCGCCGTTGACCTTCGTTCACGGCATGCGCCAGGTCGTGCCGCGCGGAGTGTGCTGCCCGATGCATTCCCATCGGGCGATTGAGATCGTCTATCACCCGGTTGGCAGCGGAATTACCCGGCTGGAAGGCGGTCGAACCCTCTCCTTCGAAGAGGGCAGCGCCGTGGTTTATGCGCCGCAGGAAGTGCATGACCAGGTCATGGATCGGCAGGGAGAGGATCTGTGCGTCCAGCTCGCCATCCCAGCCCGCTCACGCCGCGTGACCGGGAGATGTCTCTTGATCCCCGCCGTTGACGATCCCGCCCTGATCGAGGACATCCGCCTGTTATCGCGGGGCCACGTCGGGATCGGCGCCACGGAACAGGCCATCTTCAACCTGCGGGCGACTTCCACGCTCCTCGCGCTCGGGCATCGGAGCTGCAACCAGCGCAATGACGACGGGCGAAATCCGTCGGACGGTTACATTCTGAAAGCGGAGCAATATATCCGCGACCACTTTTCGGAGATCCAGACGATGCGCCAGGTGGCCGATCACGTCGGGATCAGCCACGATCATCTGCGCCATCTTTTCCAGGCGCAGAGAAACAAGAGCCTCGTGCGCTACCTGAACGAAATCCGAATCGCCCGCGCGAAAACCCTTTTGCTTCACTCGCGCCTTTCGCTCAAGGAGATTGCGGCGATGTGCGGATTCCGGGACGTGTATTATTTCTCTGCGGTCTTTCGGAATTTCGCGAGCACATCGCCCGGCCGTTATCGCGGCGCCTGACCACCGTCATTTCATCAGGCCGGCAGGGGCATTCCTGCCCGGCGTGATCGGCCACTCGCCAGGCGGCTATTTGGAACGCCGCCCGCATCCCGGCGACCCTCGCGGACGCGGGAGTTGATCTTCTGCCTTTTTTTGCGTTGATGAACCGGTGTTTTCACGGGTGCTTACCGGGGTCGCGATACTCGCTCTCTGCCTGCTTGCCGGTCTTGCGTTCCTTGCGATGGATCTCGGGATCTCGGCGAAACCAGCCAGCGGACCCACCTCCGCAAGTGCGCACTCCGCGGGATGGGGAATCGATGCCTGCCTGTCGGTATTCGCGCCGACTGACCTGCTGCCTGCATGGATTCGCACGTTGGAATCGGCACACCTCACCTATTTGCGAGAGCGAAATCCCCGCATGGATGACCCGCGAAGCTGGACCGAGGGACCCATCGCCGCCTACCGCACGCTGGCCGCAGCGGGCCACAAAATCGTTGCGATTGCGGAACTTCCGAGCGGACCGAAGCCGGAGCAAGGCTGGAACGCGCTGCCGGAAGATCTCATCGGCGTTTATTGGTCCTCCTACGCCTTGAGCCGGCGGCTGGCGGGGATCGTGTCCGTGTGGGAACTCCCGAACGAGCCGGACACCCTGTATTGCAGCGACCTGCCGGATCGCCTCGCGGCGTATTGCAAGGCGGCCTACCTCGGGCTCAAGGATGGCGCGGCCTGCGCGCGCGCTGGATTGAAAGCGGGGAAGCCTGCAACGGAGGGCGTGCTCATGAGCGCGCTCGGGAATTTTCCCGGCCCGTGGCTGGCCCGTGCGGCGGAGAATGGCCTGTTCGATTACACCGACGGGCTGAATATGCACTTCTACGGGCACGCCCGGGATTTGCGCGGAGCGATCCGGGCGCAACGGGCATTCGCGGCGCAATGGACGTGGGATCGCACGCTTCCGATCTGGATCACCGAGTGCGGAATCAATGCCGTGCCCATGGATGAGGTGGCGGAGGCGCGGGGCCGGGAGATTCAGCGACAGTTCGTCCTGGAGACCGCACGCGCCGCCATCGACGAGCGGGTGGCTGTGTTCATGCCTTTCGTCCTGACCTGGCCGAAGGAGGAATGGTTCGCATTCCTGCGCGGGCCCGCCGAGCCCTATCCGGCCTGGGAGGCCTACGCCCGATTCACCAGGGAGTATGCCCTCCCGGTCCGGCTGAGATTTTCCCCTCCGCGAAATCCCGCCCGCATCGTCCTGCAATGGATCCCCGACAACCGCACCTGCATCCCGAGCAAGGTGGGCGGGAGCTATTGGTTCCGCGGGACGGCGGACGAGCGCCGGTCGATCAAATCGGAGCTGGCCGTCTATAATTTCTCCGGCGCGCCCGCCACGGGAGCGCTCGAAATCGAACATTCCGACGGCGTCGCCATCGCCTCCGGCGGGCCTGCATGGACCGGACGGAGCGTCACCGTGCCTCCATTCGGCGCGGTGCGCATTCCATTGGAGATTCGCGCCGCCGGATCCGGTTATCGCCGCGAACCGCTTCGGTTTCGCTTTTCTTCGGCCGGCCGCCCGGAATCGCGAGCCGTCGTGTGGGTGGAGACCCGGCCCGAGGAAACGATTCTCCCCCGGCGCTTCGACGTGGTGGCGTCGCGACCGCAGGCCGGAGGCTTCACATGGATCTGGGAGCCCGAACCCATTGCCTCGAGTCAAGCCGGCGGACCCTGGTTGGGGCTGAACGGCGTGGAGCTCGCCGGGGCGCCGGACGGCACGGCGGGCGCCCTGGGCGCTCCCACCCTGTTTCGCATCCATGAGCACACGGGCGATCCGCGATTGCCGCCGATGGCCGTGACGAAGATCAACGGCCTGCCGCCGGCGCCGCAGGGCTTTCTGCGTCTGCGCTTCCCGGAAGCGCCGCAGGCGGGCGTGCGGGTCGATCTCGTCGATGATCGCGGCCAGCGATTTTCCGTGGCCGAGAATCTGGGCCGCAATCCGATTCGCGACGACCCGCGGGAGGTGCTTCTGGCTTACGGGGATTTCCACATCTACGCGTGGGGACGATGCACCGGGCAGCCCGTCTTTCGACCGGAGGCCATCCGCGAAATTCAGCTCCGCTTTTATCCCGTGCTGCAACCGGCGGAACTTACGCTCAGCCTCGATGCCCTTGCGCCGGCCATCGATCCTTCCGCCCGCTAATACGCGGTCTTTGGCGGACGGATCACCTGTGCGGCGGTGCGCAGGACGATCTGGGCATCGAGGCCCAGCGACCAGCGCTCGATGTATTCCAGGTCGCATTGCACGCGCTGCTGGATGTCGCTCGCCGAGCGGGCCTCGCCCCGGTAGCCGCGAATCTGCGCCAGCCCGGTGACGCCCGGCCGGACGAAGGTGCGGATGTGGTAGCTGCCGAGCGCCTTGGCGAACTGCGTATTGTGGGCGAGCATGTGCGGTCTCGGGCCGACCACGCTCATGTCCCCCAGCAGGACGTTTAGAAATTGCGGGATTTCGTCCAGACTCGTCCGCCGCAGAAAACGCCCGAACGGATAGATCCGGTCGTCATCGGCCGTCGCCTGGACGGTGGCATCGGGGTTGTCGATGCGCATCGTGCGGAATTTGAAAATCTGAAAGGATTCGTTCTGCATGCCGGCGCGTTCCTGCCGGTAGAATATCGGCCCCGGCGCCTGCTTTCGCTGGGCGAGCCACACGAGGAGCGCGAGCGGAGGGAGGACGAACGCCACCGCAAAGGCCGCCAGCACAAGGTCGAAGGTTCGCTTGAACACCCGGCTGCCGGGATCCTGCAGCGGCTCCTCCCGGAAAGTGATGAAGTCCACGCCGAGGTGGCGGTAATACTGGAGCGGCCGCTCGAGATCCTCGGCAAGCGTGTTGAGGGTGACCAGCCGCACGCCATGCGCCTCGGTCCATTCCATGAACTGGCGCATGCGCTCGATCGACGGGGTATCGAGGAGAATGACCGACTGGATGCGATGGGACGCAAGGATCGTGGGCAGGTCTTCCGGCGTGCCGAGGATCGGCAGCGTATTGATCCGCTCGTGACCGGTCGCCTCGGTCAGCAGGCCGGAGGCGTGAATGCCATACCGCGATACGGCTGCCAGCCAGCCCGCGAGCTGCCGGGCGCGCTTCGCCGGGCCGACGAGCAGCGTATTGTGCCGCTGGGCGCCTTCGTAAAACCAGCGCGCGGCGAAATACGGCAGCCAGCGCTGCAGCAGAAGCAGCACCCCGAAAAGCGACGTTCCGAAAATGATCAGGAAGAGGCGCGAGACGCCCACGTCCTTCGTCAGCACGAGGTTCACTCCCAGCGCGCCGAAAACGTAGGCGAGTTCGCGAAATGCGACGCGGATCGCCCGCAGGAAGTCGTTTTGAAAAAATGCGATGCCCTGCACCTCCTCCCGGAAGCAGGCAAACAGCAGCCCCGTCACCGCGACGAAGTTGTAGAGCACATAACGGTCGATCGGGTAGTTATCGCTGTCCGCGCTCCGCATCAAGAGCACCCCGAGCACGGCCCAGAAGGTGAGCGTGAGGGCGAGGCACTTCGCGAACGCGATGAAATTTTCCAATCCTTGCGCGCGCCGGCTGATCATGACTGGAGTGACGGGTGAGACATCGGCTGGCCGGGACCGCTAGAATTCCACACTGATTCCGGCGCTCAGGACATTGGAATCGAACTGAAACGCGCTGATTTCCGAAAATCGCTGGGAGCGGGTGTATTGCACGTAGGTGCTGCATCGATCCTGCCAGAAAAGGTAGCCGAGCCGCAGGGTGAAATAGAGATACTTGTCCGTGTGCGACCCGGCGCCCTGGTAGTTGAGCGATTGATAAGATCCGGTCACGCCCAACTGGATGCGGCTCCAGAACCGCTGCTGGTAGCCCAGCGTCGCCGTGGTGTTTTGATACGCCTGGCCGCTGGCGGTGCCGGAGTTCGATACGCCGGTGGCAACATCGAGCGTCAACTGGCCGGTCTGGCTCAGGTCGTAGATCCCGCCGAACGAAAAAGTGGGGCTGATGAAGTCGGAATTGCCGGATGGGTTGGAACCGCGGAACTGCGTGGCCTGCGCGCCGATGGAGCCCTTGAACGTGAGCTTGCGCAGCGAGGTGAAGGTGAACCCGAGCTGCACGCCCTGGAATGGCTGCTCGCCCCCGCCCTCGACGTAGGTGATGCCCACCACCGGGCCGAGCGTCAGTTGCAGCTTGGGCCCGACCTGGTAGCCGAGCGCCGGCGAGACGCTCACCGTGGTGTAATCGGCGTTGAACTGCTGCGTGTAGTCCTGGTGCAGGCCCGTCAAGCCGAGCTGGAAGAATGTCTTCGTCGTCAGCGCGTAGGCGGCAGTGAGGCTCAGGTTGTAAGTGCGATACTCCTGCCGCCCGAGGTCCGCCGCCGTCGGGTCGGAATTCTTCGCATAGCTGAATGCCACGTCCGTCTCGAGGCGGGAGAAGGTGTAGCGGCCCTGCAGCCCAAGCGCTTCGTTCACCGTGTTCTGGGTCGTGTTGATCGCGTAGTATTGAAACGAGGGCGTGTAGCGCAAGGAAAAGTAGTTCTGCTGCTCGTCGAGCGGCAGCAAGGCGCGCGGGCGCGGATAATTGCCAATGCCCACTTCGATCGTGGGCGAAATCGTCGTGATGTAGTCGCCGATGCGGGGCGTGTTGAAATTGAAGATGTTGTCGTTGTAGCCGAAATTCAGATCGAGATCGAAGCGGATTTGCACCACTCCGATCCGCAGGCGCAGGCCCTCCATCTGGAACCACGAATCGGCTCCGGAGAGATCCGGTAAATGCCAGCCCTCGCTGGCCGGCACGCCGACGGCGAAGTCGGTGGCCATCGGGTCGATCGGCGCGGGTGGGAGCCGCCGCGCGGGGACGCCCGGGTTGTCAAACGGACCCCGCTGCGGCTGGGCCGTGGATCCGGGTGCGGCCTCCGGCGCCGGCAGGGGGGGACCCGACCAATCGGGTTCCTGCGGACTCGGATCGGCGGTCTGCCCGCGCCCAGGCGGAGTCAAGGCGAAGGAGATCGCCAGCGCGACCGCGAGCCATTTTGCGAATTTTGGAAAAATGGGGCAGGGCACGGGACGAATGCTCGCGGCGTGCGGCTGTTGCACAAATTTACGCTACTTCTTGAGCTGAACTCCCTTGTCGAACTCGATCGTTCGCGCCTCCCCCGTTTCCTTGTCGTGAAAAATCCACGGGCCATCCATCACGCCATCGCGGTAAGTCCCCTGCGAATCGACCTTGCCGCTCTCGAAGAAGGAACTCCAGCGCCCGACCGTCGAGCCGGTCGCATAGACCCCGTAGGACTGCACCTGGCCGTTCTCATACCAGTAAATCCAGAAGCCATCCTCCGCGTCGTTCTTGTAGGCACCCTCCGACGTCTTCTGGCCGCTCTCGTAGTATTCCGTCCACCATCCGTCGCGCGACCCCTTCGACAGGCTGCCGTCCAGTTCGCGCTTGCCGTTGTCGTAAAGGGAAAAGACCGGGCCGGTGTAGGGCTCCGTCGTCCCCGGCACGAGAAAGACGTCGTTCTTCTCGTCGTAGTCGAGCGAATACAGCGCGATCGGTTTCTTCGTCTCCCCTGCCGCTGCGGGTGTGGCTGCCGCTGCGGGCGTCGCGGTCGGGCCGGGGCTGACCGCCGACGGACTGGCGACCGGGCTCGGGGCGGGCGAAGCCGTCGCCTGGGGCGTCGCCGTGGGAACCGCCGGGCTCGCCGTCTCGGCTGCCGCGTCACGAAGAAAGAGCAGCGCCGCGAAGGCCAGGGCGGGAATGACGAACTGGGATTTCATGCGGAGTCGGATGCCGGCTTGCGCGCACCGCGCAACGGCAGCCCATCGACTAGGACCGGCGGCTGCGCCAGTCAACGACAAACATCCCTCCGCACGGGGATCGCGCGAGTTTTCCAATCTCCCGCGCGCTCCGGCGATCAGCGCCCCGGATTGCGGCTTCGCCACATCACCATCAGACAGATCAATCCCGCAAGAACACTCGCGATCTCGAGCGAGTTCCCCGACGCCTGCGCACCGGCGACCGCCGCAGGATAAACATCCGCCGCCCGCGCCCCCAGGCAGAACAGCACCGCCCCTGGAATCTGCACCCACAACACCTTTCCCGTATTTTTCATTTTCCCTCCCCTGGTTGCGTTTGAATTGCAGCAGGCCAAAAAGCACGGTGCGTGCCAATGCGGGATCGCTGCCAGGAAAAACAGGGCCACTCGATACCGCAATCGTGCGCCGCATAAAAAATCGACCGCTGGCGGGACGCCTGCCTCGATTCGTCGGCATGGGCGTCGGCATCACGATGCAACAAATCTGGAACTTCAGGCTACGTTTTCCATCGTCTTTCCCTCGTGAAATCGACCTGCGCCCGCTTCCAACTCACTCACCCGTAGCGACTTCTCGGCCCAATGGCCCGGCAAGCCTCCGAAATTCCACGCACTCGGAATTTCAGCTTTGCGCAACAAAATTGTCACCTTTCTCCCGTTGTTGGCCCCGTAGCTGCTCATGCACTGTCCAAAAAGAGCCTGCCATCCGCAGCGGGCCGCTTCTTCGGGGGGGAAATCTTGATGAGGTGAGTCGTTTAACGCGGGGAAAATTGACGAACCAAATGAAAAAATTTGTCTTAGCCATTGCTATCACGACCGCTCTCGGCGGCAGCTCCTACGCGAATGACTTTACAGCAGGAAACATTCTTGTGGAACGAATCGGCGATGGCACAACGACGCTC